>NZ_JAATEP010000021.1:0-187801 GCF_012034275.1 Nonomuraea composti
CTGGCCATGACCGTCTTCGGCTTCGCCCCGGTCTTCGCCGTCATCACGTTCATCGCGCCGATCATGACCGGCGTCGGCGGCTTCTCGCCCGGCGCGGTGCCGGTCGTGATGGCCGTCTTCGGCGTCGGCCTCGTCGTCGGCAACCTCATCGGCGGCAAGCTGGCCGACCGCGCCGTCATGCCCAGCATCTACGGCTCGGTCGGCCTGCTCACCCTGCTCGCCGTCGTCGTGGCGCTCGTCTCGGCCAGCCAGATCCCCTTCGTCGTGACGATCACGCTGTTCGGCGTGGCCGCCTTCGCGACCGTCCCGCCCCTGCAGACCCGCGTCCTGGACGCCGCCGCGGGCGCCCCGACCCTGGCCTCGGCCGCCAACATCGGCGCCTTCAACCTGGGCAACGCCATCGGCTCGTTCGCGGCCGGTCTCACCATCGACGCCGGTCTCGGCTACACCGCCCCCGCCTGGACGGCCGCCCTGCTCGGGCTGGTGGGGCTGGGCGTGGCGGGGGTCGCGGGGGTGCAGGCCAGGCGGCTCGTACCCGCCTGACCGGTCATCACGTGGCGATGCCGCCGTTCTCGTGGGCGATCAGCCACTCCTTCACCGGCACGCCGTAGTAGTACCCGCCGTATCCGCCCCCCGTGGGCAACACCCGGTGGCACGGGACGAACGGGGCGATCAGGTTCTGCGCGCAGGCCGAGCCCGCCGCCCGTGCCGCCGTTCGCGGCATGCCCGCCCGCTCCGCCAGCTCCGCGTAGGAGACGGTCGTTCCGGCCTTGACCTCGCGCAGCGCCGCGTGCAGGCGCTTGCGGGTGGGCGAGCCGGGCTGCGAGACCGGGACGGCGTCCAGCGCGTGCAGGTCGCCGTCGAAGTACGCGCGGGACGCCTCGGCCGGAAGGCCGAGGTCGTCCACGACCTCCAGGCCCTCCGCCTGGAGCGCGGGCGTGAGCCGGGCGAACATGTCCGTCGGGTCGGCGGTGAAGCCGGCCGCGACCAGCACGCCCTCGCGGGCCAGCAGGGCCAGCGGGCCCACCGGCGTCGGTACGAGCTGGGCAGCGATCATGAGGAGCTCCAGAGGTGCAGGGCGGCGTACGCCCGCCACGGGCGCCACCGCTCGATGTGGTCATGGGGGATGCCCAGGGCGGCCATGCGCTTGTTCAGCACGAGGTCGCCCGTGGGCCACGCGTCCGGGTCGCGCAGCGCGCGCAGCGCGATGTAGCTGGCCGTCCACGGGCCGATGCCGCGAACCTCCAGCAGCTCGGCCACCGCCTCGGCCGGGTCCTGGCCGCCGTCCAGGTCGAGGTGGCCGTCGGTCACGCGGGCGGCGAGATCCTTGAGCGTGTCGATCCGGCGGCCGGTCAGGCCGAGCCCGGTCAGGTCGGTGTCCAGGAGGTGCGCGGGCGTGGGGAAGAGGCCGTCCGGCGCGGCGGCCCTGGCGACGATGCGGCCGAGCAGCGTACGGGCGCCCGCCACCGAGATCTGCTGGCCCACGACCGCGCGCACCGCCAGCTCGAACCCGTCGAACGCCCCCGGCACCCGCAGCCCCGGCCGGGCCGCGACGAGCGGGCCGAGCGAGGTCGGGCCGAGTGCCTGCGCGATGGCCTCCGGGTCGGCGTCCAGGTCGAGCAGGCGGCGGCAGCGGGCCACGACGCGGGCGAGCTGGCGGGTGTCGGCCACGCTCACGTCCAGCGCGATGTGGTCGCGCCGCGGGGTGAGCGTGATCGTCCCGCCGGGGACGGCCCTGGCGTACGAGGTGAGGTCGGCCACCTCCAGGCCGGGGATGGCCCGGGAGGCGAGGAAGGCGAAGACGCCGTCCACGTCGTACGGCTCCCGCCGGTGCAGCCGCAGCCGCAGCGTCGCACCCCCCGTCCCGGTCCCTTTCGCGGCTTCAGGGTTCGGGGTCCGGGGGCCGGCCGTGGCGCGCAGCTCGCTCGGCGTGAAGCCGTACGTCTCCCGCATCGTCGCGTTGAACTGCCGCACGCTGCCGAACCCGGCCGCGAACGCCACCTCGGTCACCGGCAGCGCCGTCTCCGTCAGGAGCTGCTTGGCCAGCAGCAGCCGCTTCGTCCTGGCCACCGCCAGCGGCCCGACGCCCAGCTCGGCCACGAACAGCCGGTGCAGGTGCCGCTCGGTGATGTGCAGCCGCTGGGCGAGCCCGGCGACGCCCTGCTCGTCGGCCGCGCCGTCGTCGATGAGCCGCAGCGCCCGCCCGACGAGGTCGCCGCGCACGTCCCAGCCGGGGTCGCCGGGCGACAGCTCCGGGCGGCAGCGCTTGCACGGCCGGAACCCGGCCGCCTCCGCCGACGCCGCGTGCCGGTAGAAGCGCACGTTGCGCGCCGAAGGGGTGCGGGCCGGGCAGATGGGACGGCAGTAGATGCGCGTCGTCGTCACCGCCGTGTAGAACCGCCCGTCGAACCGGGCGTCCCTGGAGGAGACGGCCCGGTAGCAGGAGTCGAAGTCGAGCTCTAGTGGCGACATGTCTCCGACAGTATGCGCTCCCCAAGGGGACCGACTGGCGGATTTCGGACGCGAACGTCCGAGCCCTGGAGCTGCCGTCTACGGCTCGTGGCGTAGCGGGGATCGGACATAGGGCAGCCAGCTCAGCGCCATGACGGCGGCGCCGAGCGCCATCGCGGCGCCCGCGCCCCACAGCTCGCCGACGCCGGCCGCGAGCAGCCCGCCGGCCCCGAGCGCGCCGGTCAGGAGCAGCCGCATCGTGGCCGTCATCCGGCCCAGCATGGCGTCCGGCGTGACCCGCTGCCGCAGGCTGACCAGCAGCACGTTGTTGAGCCCGGTGCGGAACGTCAGGACGAACCAGGCCGCCGCGCTCGCCCACACCCACGGCCCGCCCCAGGTCAGGAGCGGCACGACGAGCGCGGCGGGCGTGGTGACGACGCTCGCCAGCCAGGCGGCCCGCCCGGTGCCGAGCCGGCGGCCGACGGCGTTCGCGCCGGCCGAGCCCGCCAGCACGCCGAGCCCGCCGGTCGCCAGGTACGCGCCGACCACCCACTCGGGGTGGCCGAGCTGCTGGACGAGGACGACCGGGAGCAGGACGGAGCAGAGCGGGAACGCGAGGTTGGCCATCGTGCCCTGGAGCAGGGCGGTGACGAGGATCGGGTTGCCGAAGAGGAAGCGCACGCCCTCCGCGATCTGCCGCCCCATCGGCTCTCGCCGCTCCGCCGGCTCCTGCCGCTCCGCCGGCTCCTGCCGCCCCATCGGCTCCTGCGGCCCCATCGGCTCCTGCCGCTCCATCGGGTCGTCCGCGGAGCCCCGCCGTGCCCAGCCGGGCTCCGGGACGGTGCGGAGCCAGGCCGCCGACCACACGTAGCTCAGCGCGTCCAGCAGGATCGCCACCGGCGCCCCCGCCACCTGCACGAGCACCCCGGCCGCGCTGCGCCCGGCCACGTCCATCCCCGCCCCGGTGCCGACGAGCAGCGTGTTCGCGGGCGTGAGCCGCTCCCGCCCCACCAGCGCCGGCACGATGCTGTACGCGGCGACGTCGAACAGCAGCGTCCCGGCCCCGGTGAGCACCGCGACGACGTACAGGTGCCCCATGGAGAGCTGGCCGGCCCACCACGCGAGCGGGACCGACAGCAGCACGGCGGCCCGGAGCAGGTCGGTGGCGATCATGAGGGGGCGCCGCCGCACCCGGTCCACCCAGGCGCCGGCGGGCAGCCCGAGCAGCAGCACGGTGAGCGTCCCGAGCGCCGAGAGCAGCCCGACCTCGCCCGCGCCGGCGCCGAGGGCGGTCACGGCGAGCAGGGGCAGGGCGACGTAGCTGATCTGGGAGCCGAGCTGGCTGACCGCGCCGGCCACGAAGAGGTTGCGGAAGCCGCGAAGCCGCAGCAGCGGCTCTTCCTTCACCGTCGTTGACATGACCGCCACGATGGTGAAATGTCGGCAAAGGTGCCATCGATTAAGTGAGGCGCGAATCCAGTGACCCTCGACCTCGTCTTCACCGCGCCCGACCTCGCGAACCTCCGCTTCGCGATCTCCCCGCTGGGCGAGGTCGTGGCCGCCGTGCGCGTGGCGAAGGACCCGGCGGCGCACCCGCTGCTGCGCCCCTGGGCCGAGCAGGTGCGGCGGCGCCTGCGCGACGTCGAGTGGGGGCTGCTGTCCGACCTGGTGCCGGTGCCGACGATCACGATCGCGGGCTTCACCTGCACGCCGCCGTCCACGTCCATGCCGGACCTGGAACTGGAGCTCGCCACGATGCGGGGCGCGGCCGGCCGCGTCCGCGCGGATCTGGACGAGGTGCCCGGTCCCCGCACGAAACGGGTGCAGGCGCTCTACGACGACCCGGAGAAGGGGCTGGAACGCCTGGCCGCCGAGGTCACGGACTTCTGGCGGGCCGCGATGGCGCCGTACTGGCCGCGGGTCAGGGCCCTGCTGGAGGGCGAGATCCTCTACCGGGCCAGGCTGCTGGCGGAGGGCGGCGCGCAGCGCATGCTGGCCGACCTCGACGATGCCGTCACCTGGCACGACGGGACGCTGAGCATCCGGCACCGGTACGTCTCGGGCCCGCGCCCGCTGCGCGGCCTGGGGTTGCTGCTGGTGCCCTCCGTGTTCGTCTGGCCGCGGGTGTTCTCGGTGACGCTGCCGCCGTACCAGCCGACCGTGCGGTACGCGCCGCGCGGCATCGCGACGCTGTGGGAGCGCCGCGAGGTGGCGCCGCCGGAGGCGCTGGCGGCCGTGCTGGGCAGGACGCGCGCCCGGCTGCTGGCCGAGCTGGACCAGCCGGCCTCGACGCGCGAGCTGGCCCGGCGCGCCGGCCTGTCGGAGCCGGGCGCGAACCAGCACCTGACCGCCCTGCGCCGGGCGGGCCTGTGCACGGCCCACCGCACGGGACGCTACGTTCTGTACGCCCGCACGGCGACCGCCGAGGCCCTCCTGGCGGACAGCCACCTGGAGGACGGCTCCTGAGGCCGACCACTTGGAGGACGGCGCTTAGGGACGGCTACTTCGAGGAGACGCCCACCCCCAGGTCGAACTCCCGGTAGACCCGCGCCCAGAACCCGTCACGCAGCCACACCCGCGCCTCCGGGTAGGGCCGCAGCGAGTGCCCGAGCTCCTTCTCCGCCTCGATCAGCAGCTCGGTGTCGATCACGGTGGGCAGGATGGGCCCCGGCAGCAGGTCGCGGATGTTGTCGCGGCCGCGGGTGAGGATCCACTTCTGGGCCACGTGCTCGCCCACGTCCTCCACGCGCGGCCGGCTCGGCCCGAGCTTGGCGACCTGGCCGGGCTTGGCGTGCGGTTTGACGGGGGCGCGCCCGGCGAAGACCTGCGCGGGCGAGGGTGCGGCGGCGGGCGGTGGGACGGGAACGGGCTGGGGAGCACGGCTGAAAAACGGTCTTAGGAAATCAGCACTGATCACTTCGACGGTGTCGGACTCCCACACCAGGCGTTCGGCCTGGTTGGTGCCGTACGGCGGTTCGACGCCCCACAGGTGGATGCGCACGCCGTACGCCTGCGCCGCCTCCACCGCGGGGACCATGTCCTCATCACCTGCCAGCAGGATCGTGTCGGTGACCGCATGATGCCTGGCCAGGGCCTCCAGATCACTCCGGATCTGTGCGTCGACACCCTTCTGCTGGCCGCGGGCGTTCAGGTTGCCGAGTCGCACCTTGACCCACGGGAGCTGAGCGATGACACGCTGGTCGACGGTAGGCACGCGATCACGGGCTGCGTCATACCAATAGATCCGCAGAAGTTCGCCCGAAATGCGTTCCTCTGCATGTTTCTGTAGACTCTGGATGAGCTCATCGGCGGCCACCCGATATTCCTTGCGCTCCTTCGCGCCGAGCAGTACCTCACCTGCCGCCGCGTACAGATAACCGACATCCACTAGGACGGCGTACTTGGCTGCCACAGGATGCGGCATGAGGTCTGGGATGGCCATGTCGTCCTCCAGGCCGCGGTGTTAGTTGATCGGCCGACTATATACGCCTACTTTCTCTAGATAGTCCCAACTCCCGGGGAACTTGACACCCGATTCGCAGGATCTATCTAGGGTAGTGCGCTCATCCGCCATGCCGACTTCCCTGGTGCGACAGGCTTACGCATAGCTCTAGCCGGGTTTCGCCACGTTTGTCGTGCCGGCTGTCTTCCGGGCTCGGCGGGCGCCTCCGCCCGGGCGCGCCGCGCCGCCAGGACGGCGGTGAGCGCGGCGATCTCCTCGGGCGTGGCGTCGCCCCGGACAATCCGCAGGTGAGGCGTCATAGCGGGATGTTCCCATGCTTCTTGGGTGGCAGCGTCATCCGCTTGTTCCTGAGGGCCCGCAGCGCCCTGATGACCTGGGGCCGGGTTTCGGACGGCCGGATCACCGCGTCCACGTAGCCGCGCTCGGCCGCGATGTACGGGTTGGCCAAGGTGTCCTCGTACTCGGTGACGAGGGCGGCCCGCTCGGCCTCGGGGTCGGCGGCGGCGGCGAGCCTGCGCCGGTGCAGGATGTTGACCGCGCCCTGCGCCCCCATGACCGCGATCTGCGCGGTGGGCCAGGCCAGGTTGATGTCCGCGCCGAGGTGCTTGGAGCCCATGACGTCGTACGCGCCGCCGTACGCCTTGCGGGTGATGACCGTGATCAGCGGGACGGTGGCCTCGGCGTAGGCGTACAGGAGCTTGGCGCCGCGCCGGATGATTCCGTTCCATTCCTGATCGGTACCGGGCAGGAAACCCGGCACATCTACAAAAGTCAGGATAGGAATATTAAACGCATCACATGTTCGAATAAATCGCGCAGCCTTCTCGGATGCGTTGATATCCAGACATCCGGCGAAATGCATGGGCTGGTTGGCCACCACGCCCACCGGCTGGCCGTCCAGCCGCCCGTACCCGACCACCACGTTCGGCGCGAACAGCGCGTGGACCTCCAGGAACTCCCCGTCGTCCAGCACGTGCTCGATCACCTGGTGCATGTCGTACGGCTGGTTCGGCGAGTCGGGGATCACCTCGTCCAGCGCCGGATCCGGGTCGAGGTCGGTGACCGGCTCGTACGCCGGAGCCTCGTCCAGGTTGTTCGACGGCAGGTACGACAGCAGCGCCTTGACGTACTCCAGCGCGTCCTGCTCGTCGGACGCCTGGTAGTGGGCCACCCCCGAGCGGGTGTTGTGCGCGTGCGCCCCGCCGAGCTCCTCGAACGTGACCTCCTCGCCGGTCACCGTCTTGATCACGTCGGGCCCCGTGATGAACATGTGCGACGTCTGGTCCACCATCACCACGAAGTCGGTCAGCGCGGGGGAGTAGACGTGCCCGCCCGCCGCGGCGCCCATGATGAGCGAGATCTGCGGGATGACGCCGGAGGCGTGCACGTTGCGCTTGAAGATCTCGGCGTACAGGCCGAGCGCGACCACGCCCTCCTGGATGCGGGCGCCGCCGCCCTCGTTGATGCCGATGATCGGGCAGCCGGTCTTCAGCGCCAGGTCGAGCACCTTGACGATCTTCTCGCCGTACACCTCGCCGAGCGAGCCGCCGAACACCGTCACGTCCTGCGAGAACACGCACACCTGGCGGCCGTCGATCGTGCCGTGCCCGGTGATGACGCCGTCGCCGTACGGCCGGCGCTCTTCCATCCCGAACATGGTGGACCTGTGCCGGGCGAACTCGTCGAACTCCACGAACGAGCCCTCGTCCAGCAGCGCCAGCACCCGCTCCCTGGCCGTCATCTTGCCCTTGGCGTGCTGCTTGTCCACCGCCGCTGACGAGCCCGCATGCACGGCCTCGTCGAGCCGCCGCTCCAGATCGGCGATCTTTCCGGCGGTGGTGTGGATATCCGGTTGCTCCGGCATCGCCTCCGCAGTACTCATGCGCGCAAGGCTAACCCGTCCTCCTAGAGTGGAGCCATGTCGGACGCGGTTCGCACGCACGCCCTCGTGAAAAGATTCGGGCAGCAAATCGCCGTCGCGGGGGTGGACCTCGTGGTCCCCGCCGGGAGCTTCGCCGGGCTGGTCGGGCCCAACGGAGCGGGCAAGACGACCACCCTCAGCATGATCACCGGGCTGCTCCGCCCCGACGGCGGCTCCGCCGAGGTCGACGGGTTCCACGTCTGGCGCGACCCCGTGGAGGTGAAGGCGCGCATCGGGGTGCTGCCCGAGGGGTTACGGCTGTTCGAGCGGCTGTCCGGCCGCGAGCTGCTCCTCTACAACGGACGGCTGCGCGGCATCCCCAAGGCCGACGTCGAGCAGCGCGCCGCCGAGCTGCTGGCCGTGATGGACCTGACCGGCGCCGCGGACAAGCTCGTCGTCGACTACTCCACCGGCATGCGCAAGAAGATCGGCCTGGCCGCGGCGCTGCTGCACAACCCGTCCGTGCTCTTCCTCGACGAGCCGTTCGAGGGCGTCGACCCGGTCAGCGCCGACACGCTGACGGAGGTGCTGCGGCGCTACACCGCCTCCGGCTCCACCGTCATCTTCTCCAGCCACGTGATGGACCTGGTCGAGCGGCTGTGCGACTGGGTGTCGGTGATGAGCGCGGGCCACATCGTGGCCCAGGGCCCCTTGGCCGACGTACGCGGCGACCGTCCCTCGCTCAACCAGGCGTTCCTGGAGCTCGTCGGCCGCTCCGCGCACACCGGCGGGCCGGGCCTGAGCTGGCTCGGCGCCCGGCCGCACGAGCCGCGCCCATGAGCACCCCGTCCGGAAGCACCCCGGCGGTCAGCACCTCGTCGATGAGCACCGTCGCGCTGTTCGCGCAGCTCAAGCTCCGCCTGATGGTCGGGAACCTGCGCGGCGACCTCCAGCGCAAGCTCGGCTTCATCCTCACCCTCATCGCCGCCGTCTGGTTCGCCGTGCTCGGCTTCCTCCAGCTGGGCCTGCTGCGGCTGGCCCCGCCGGACATCTCGGCCGCGCTCGTGATCGTGGCCTTCTCCGTGTTCCTGTTCGGCTGGATGGTCGTGCCGCTCATGGCGTTCGGCCTGGACGACACGCTCGACCCGGCCAAGCTGTCGCTGTTCCCGCTGGCGACGCGGCGGATGGCGATCGGCCTGTTCACCGCGTCCGTGACCGGGGTCTGGCCGGTGGCGATGCTGTTCGTCATGTTCGGCGCCTGGATCGGGCTGGCCGACGGCGCCGGCGGCTGGCTGCTCGGGGTGCCGGCCGTGCTGGTGCAGTTCGCGCTGTGCGTGGTGACGTCCCGGCTGATCACGACGGCGCTGTCCAGCGGGCTGCGCACCCGGCGCGGGCGCGACGTGCTGGCCGTGGCCGCGCTGCTCGTCGTCCTGCTCGCCCAGCTGCCCAACCTGCTGATGAACGGCGGCCTCGGCGACCCCGGAGCCGTGCTGCGTCAGCTCGCCGCCGCGCTGCGCTGGACCCCGCCCGGCATGCTGGCCCACGCCATCGCCGACGGCGGCCTCGCCGGGCTGGCCGAGGTGGTCTTCGTGGCGCTGCTCACCGTGGCGCTGGCCTGGCTGTGGATCAAGGCGCTCGGCCGCGCGCTCGTCACGCCCGACGTCTCCACGCAGGCCGCGTCCGTCCGCAAGGAGAGCGGCCTCGTCGACCGGTTCCTGCCGGACGGCCCGCTGGCGGCCGTGGTGACCAAGGAGCTGAAGTACATCAGGCGCGAGCCCCGCTACCGGGTCGCCTGGTTCAGCGCGGTCCTGGTGACGATCGTGCTGTCGTTCTCCCTGACCAGGTCGGGCAGCGGCGCGGCCGGGCTGCCGATCCTCCTGACCGCCTTCGGCGGGCTGCTGATGGCGCTGCAGTCGGCCAACGCGTTCGGCGTCGAGGGCCGCTCCCTGTGGATGAACACCGTCGCCTTCGGCTCCGAGCGCGGCCTGGCCACCGACCTGGCCGGGCGGCACCTGGCGGCCTCGGCCGTGGCCGTGCCGCTGCTGGCCGTGCTCGCCGTCGCCTCCGCGCTGCTCACCGGGCATCCCGAGGCGATCCTGGCCGCCGTACCCGTCGGGTGGGGCGCGCTCGGGATCGGGTTCGGCGTCGGGTCGGTGGCCAGCGTGGTGCTGCCGTACAGCGTGCCCGAGCGGATGAACGCCTTCAGCGGCGCCGCCCCCGGCCAGGGCGGCATCGCGCTCGCCTCCTCCATGGAATCCATGGTGGCGATCGGGCTGCTCACGCTGCCGTTCGTGGTGCCGCTCCTGCTCGGCCTCACGTGGGTGTGCGTGCTCGCGCCGTTCTACGGCCTGCTCCTGGAGGTGCTCGGCCGGCGGCTGGCGGCGCGGATCGGCTTCGCGCGTACACCGGAGCTGCTGGCGGCCGTGTCAAAGGCCACCTGAGCAGTGGTCTAGTCCAATAACTGAGACCGGTCTACGGCGTCCAAAAGTGACTCGCTACCCTTCGAGACATGATTGACCAGGGGCTCGAGCGTCGCAGTGCCGCCGTAACCGAGATGCCGGACGAGCTACGTCACGATGTGCGTCTGCTGGGCAAACTGCTCGGCCAGGTCCTCGCCGAGCAAGGCGGCGAGGACCTGCTGGCCGACGTCGAACGCCTGCGCAAGGCCGTCATCGCGGCGCGCAGGGGCGAGATCTCGGCCGACGTGATCACCGAGATGGTCGCCGGATGGGAGATCGAGCGGGCCGTGGCCGTGGCCCGCGCGTTCACCTGCTACTTCCACCTGGCCAACCTGGCCGAGGAGCACTACCGCATCCGTACGTTGCGGGAGCGCGACGCCGAGGGCAGGGTGCAGCGCGAGTCGCTGGCACAGGCCGTACACGAGCTCGGCCACGAGCGCGTCAGCGAGCTGCTGGAGGGCCTGGAGCTGCATCCGGTGCTCACGGCGCACCCGACGGAGGCGCGCCGGCGCGCCGTCGTCACCGCCATCCAGCGCATCAGCGGCCAGCTCACCGAGTACAACGCGCCGGGACGCGGCGCCTCCGAGCGCGCCGAGAGCAAGCGGCGCATGCTGGAGGAGATCGACCTCCTGTGGCGCACCGCCCAGCTCCGCTCCACCAAGCTCGACCCGCTCGACGAGGTGCGCACCGCCATGGCCGCCTTCGACGAGACGCTGTTCCGCATGGTGCCGCAGGTCTACCGCTCGCTCGACACCGCTCTCGACGAGCGCAGCGGCACCCGTCCGCCGCTGGCCAGGCCCTTCATCCGGTACGGAAGCTGGATCGGCGGCGACCGCGACGGCAACCCCAACGTGACCTCCAAGGTCACCAGGGAGACCATCCAGATCCAGTCCGAGCACGTGCTGACGGCGCTCGAAACCGCGTGCGCGCGCATCGCCCGCACGCTGACCGCCTCCGCCCAGTTCGCGCCCTGCTCGCCCGAGCTGAAGGCGGCGCTGGCCACGGCCGTGGACGCGCACCCCGAGGTGGTGTCCGAGCTGGCCACCCGCTCGCCGCGCGAGCCGCACCGGCAGTGGCTGCTGTTCGTGGCCGCGCGCATCGCCGCCACCCGCCGCCGCGACCTCGACCTCGCCTACCGCACCCCGGCCGAGCTGCTGGCCGACCTCCGGCTGACGCAGGAGTCGCTGGCCGCATCAGCGCCGCGGCAGGCGTACGGGGAGCTGCAGCACCTCATCTGGCAGGTGGAGACGTTCGGCTTCCACCTGGCCGAGCTGGAGGTGCGCCAGCACTCCCAGGTGCACGCGGCGGCCCTGGCCGAGCTGCGGGCCGGCGGCGAGCTGTCGGAGCGCACCGAGGAGGTCCTGGCCACGATCCGGGTGATCGGCTGGATCCAGGAGCGGTACGGCGTCACCGCCTGCTCCCGCTACGTCGTCTCCTTCACCCGCTCCGCCGAGGACATCGCGGCGGTGTACGAGCTGGCCAGGCACGCCCTCGGCGACCGGGCGCCGGTGCTGGACGTGGTGCCGCTGTTCGAGTCGGGCCAGGACCTGGCCAACTCGCCCGGCGTGCTCACCGGCATGCTCGACATCCCCGAGGTGCAGCGGCGGCTGGCCGACACCGGGCGGCGCATGGAGATCATGCTCGGCTACTCCGACTCCGCCAAGGAGCTCGGCCCCGCCGCCGCCACCCTCCGCCTCTACGAGGCGCAGGAGGCGCTGACCGCCTGGGCCGCCGAGCACGACGTACAACTGCGCATGTTCCATGGCAGGGGCGGCGCGCTCGGCCGCGGCGGCGGCCCCGCCAACCGCGCGGTGCTGGCGCAGGCGCCCGGCTCGGTCGCCGGCCGCTTCAAGGTCACCGAGCAGGGCGAGGTCATCTTCGCCCGCTACGGCCACATCGCCATCGCCCGCCGCCACCTGGAGCAGGTGGCCAACGCCGTCCTCCTGGCCTCCTCGCCCACCGTCGGCGCCCGCACCGCCACCGCCGCCGAACGCTTCCGCGGCATGGCCGAGCAGGTCGCCGTCGCCTCGGAGCAGGCGTACCGCGCGCTCACCGAGGCTCCGGGCTTCCCCGAGTGGTTCGGCCTGGTCAGCCCGCTGGAGGAGCTCGGCAGCCTGCGCCTCGGCTCCCGGCCCGCCCGCCGCGGTCTCGGCGCCCCCCGCTCCCTCGACGACCTGCGCGCCATCCCCTGGGTCTTCGCCTGGGCCCAGACCCGCGTCAACCTCCCCGGCTGGTACGGCCTCGGCACCGGCCTGGCCGCCGTCGACTCCCTCGACGAGCTGCGGGCGGCGTACGCGGAATGGCCGCTGTTCAACGTGATGCTGGACAACGCCGAGATGTCCCTGGCCAAGACCGACCGCTCCATCGCCAAGCGCTACCTGGCGCTGGGCGGCCGGGAGGACTTCGCCCAGCAGGTGCTGGAGGAGTACGACCGGACCAGGGACCTGGTGCTGCGGGTCACGGGGCACACGCGGCTGCTGGAGAACCGCAAGGTGCTCTCGCGCGCCGTCCAGCTCCGCGACCCGTACGTGGACGCCCTGTCGCACCTCCAGCTCAGGGCGTTGCGCGCGCTGCGCACGGAAACCCTCTCGGACCAGGACCGCGACCGCCTCTCCACCCTGCTGCTGCTGTCGGTGAACGGCGTGGCGGCCGGCCTCCAGAACACCGGCTGAGATCTGTCCCCGAGCGGGAGGCGGCCATGGGCCGCCTCCCGCTCTTGGCATGATGGCCTCGAACGAGATCGGCCCGACTCGGAGGCTTCCATGTACGTCAGCAGGATCAAGGTCTCCGGCATACGCGGATTTTTCGGAAGACGCGCGCTCGATCTGCGGCTGACGCACCCCGGCTGGACCGTGCTGGCGGGCCGCAACGGGTCAGGGAAGACGACGCTGTTGCGTGCGATCGCCCTGGCCGTGTCCGGGCCCTACGTCGCGCACGCTCTCAACCCTGGCTTTCCCGGCTGGGTCTCCGTAGGGCTGGACGAAGGGGCCGTGGAAGCGGAAGTCCTGACGGATCCGGCTTGGGATCTCCTGTGGAACGAGGGCGTGGGGACGCTTTCCATCGGAATGAGCTGGGAGGGCGAGAGCGGTGAGTTCACCGTCTCCAGCTCCGATCTCGAGGCATCGAAAGAGACCTGGATGAACGAGCCTCGTGGCTGGTTCATCGCCGGGTACGGCCCCTTCCGGCGGCTGTCTGGAGGCGCGTCGGAGAGCCAGCGGCTCATGCGCGACACTGGGCGGGTCGCCCATCTGGCGAGCCTGTTTCATGAGGACGTCTCACTGGCCGAGAGCGTGAGCTGGCTGATCGATCTGCATCTGCGACGGCTCGAGGAACGGCCGGGGGCGGCCGACCTGCTGAGGATCGTGATCGAGTTGCTCAACGACGGGCTGTTGCCCGACGGGTTCAAGATCGAGCGCGTCGACAGCGAAGGGCTCTGGGTGGTCAGGGACGGTCACTCCATCGCCCTGCGTGAGCTGAGCGATGGCTATCGGACCGTCACGGCGCTCGTTCTCGACCTGGTGCGAAGAATGGACCAGGTCCATACCCTGACCGAACCAGACCGCGTGGACGGGTCCAGAGTGAAGGTGCCTGGTGTGGTGCTCATCGACGAGATCGACGCACACCTCCACGTGAGCTGGCAGAAGAAGATCGGCGGCTGGCTGAAGGATCACTTCCCGCAGATCCAGTTCATCGTGACCTCCCACAGCCCGTACATCTGCCAGAGTGCCGACCCCGGCGGCCTGATCCGGCTCGCGGGCCTGGACGAGGATGCTCCCCCCAGAGTGGTCGACGAGGATCTTCACCAACGGATCGTCAACGGCAGCGGCGACGACGCCCTGCTCACCGACCTCTTCGGTGTGGACTCGCTCTACTCCGACGAGGCGGAGCGGAACAGGCACCGGCTCGTCGTCCTGGAGCGGGCGATCATGGGCAACACCGCGACGCCGGAGGAGGAGCACGAGTACCGGACCCTACGTGACCGGCTGAAGAGCACCATGACCACCCGGGTGAGCGAGGTCGCGGCCAGGATCGTCGAGCCCTGATGCTCCGCGTCCACCGCATGGCCCTGCCGGTCGACCTCACAGAGCGCCTGCACCTGGCCACCGAGAAACTGCGAGCCGACACCGCCGACACGAAGCTCGCGCGTGCCCGCTGGAAGGCTGCGAAGACCACGCAAGGCCGGATCCGCTCACACCTCGCAGGCATGGTCCTGGGCATCAAGTCGTGCATGTACTGCGGCGACCATCTGAGCGCGGACATCGACCACTTCGAGCCGCTCGCCGAGGCACCGTTGCGGGCCTTCGACTGGCTCAACCACTTCCTGGCCTGCTCCCACTGCAACAGCCACGAGAAACGCGACCGCTTCCCCCGGGACGGCGACGGCGCGCCGCTGCTCGTGGACCCTGCCGCCGAGGATCCGCACGACCACCTCATGCTGGCCCTCGCCGCGGGCGTCTACACGGCGCTGACCTCTCGCGGTGCCGCGACCATCGATGTCTTCGGCCTGAACCGGCAGGACTTGGTGGACGCCAGAGCCGCCGCCTTCGATCGCACATGCGCGGTGCTGCGGGACCGGCGCAGGCAGCTCCGGGCGGGCGATACGGCCAGAGCGGGCAGGCTGGCGAAGTCCCTGTTCGACCAGCCCTTCATCGACGTCCTCTACACGATGCTGCGGGTCCGCCACCACCCTCGGGCCGAGCTCGTCCTGGACGGCCCGGAGGTGGTCGAGGCTCTCGCGGATCCCGCGCTTCACCTGTGGCCGGCTACAGGCCCCTGAAGAAGGCGATGACGTCCGAGGTGAGGGCTTCCGTGGCGGAGTGTGCCGTGTAGTGGCCGTGGGCCGGGGCCGGGAGGGTCTTCCAGGAGACGATGTTGGTGTGGTCGCGGTCGGCGAAGCGGCGGATCGACTTGAAGTCGCCCTCGGCCATGGCCAGCGCGATCGGCACGGTGGTCGGCTCCTTGGGCTGCTCGGCACGGGCGTTCTCCCAGTAGAGGCGCAGCGCGGAGCCGGCCGTGCCGGTGAGCCAGTGGATGGCGGCGTTGGCGATCACGAAGTCGTCGTCGAGGTCCTCGTCGAAGAGCTGCGCGAGCCAGCCGACGAGCCCGGCGGGGGAGTCGGTGATGGCGTGCGCGAGCGTCTGCGGCTGCTGGGACTGCAGCACGTTGAACGCGCCCTTCTCCTTCCAGAACCAGTCGAGCACGGCCAGCCCCGCCTGCTCCTCCTCGCTCAGGCCGGCGAACTCGGCCGGGTCGCCCGAGGGGAAGGAGAAGATCTGGGTGACGTGCACGCCCACGACGTGCTCGGGGGCGATCCGGCCGATCTCGGGGGAGATCATCGAGCCGCCGTCGTTGCCGACGGCGCCGTAGCGCTCGTAGCCGAGGCGGGACATCAGCTCGGCCCAGGCCCTGGCGATGCGCTGGTTGTTCCAGCCGAGCTCGCGGGTGGGGCCGGAGAAGCCGTAGCCGGGCAGCGACGGGATGACCAGGTGGAAGTGGCGCGACAGGGGCTCGATGGCGCGCAGGTACTCGGCGATGGAGCCGGGCCAGCCGTGGGTGAGGATCAGGGGGAGCGCGTCGGGGTCGGCCGAGCGGACGTGCAGGAAGTGGACGTTCTGGCCGTCGATCTCGGTGGTGAACTGCGGGTACGCGTTGAGCGTGGCCTCCAGCGCCCGCCAGTCGAACCCGTCGCGCCAGTGGGTGACCAGCCGCTTGACCCGCTCGACGCCGACGCCCTGCTCGGCGCCGGGGATCTCGTCGGCGAAGCGGGTGCGGGCGAGGCGGGCCTGGAGGTCGTCGAGGTCGGCCTGGGGGATCTGGACGCGGAAGGGGGTGATGGTGCTCATGGACGGACCTCCGAGAGAAGGAACGGAATGTTTCGTTCTGTTCTGAGGATAGCAGAACGGAATACTTCATTCCACTGTTTAGCCGATGATCCTTTCCGCCCCGGCGTACACGTTGCAGCGCTCCCCGCGCAGGAAGCCCACCAGCGTCAGCCCGAAGTCCCTGGCCAGCTCCACCGCCAGCGACGACGGCGCCGACACCGCGCACACCACCGGGACGCCCGCCGCCAGCGCCTTCTGCATGATCTCGTAGCTGGTCCGGCCGCTCACCATGAGCACGTGCTCGGCCAGCGGCAGCCGCCCCGTCAGCGCGGCCCAGCCGACCAGCTTGTCCACCGCGTTGTGCCGGCCCACGTCCTCGCGCACCGCCACCGGCGTCCCGTCGGCGGAGAACAGCCCGGCCGCGTGCAGGCCGCCCGTCTTGCCGAAGACGCCCTGGGCCGCCCGCAACGCGTCCGGCAGCCCGTACAGCACCTCGGGGGTGAGCTTGAGCGAGCCGCGCGGGACCGCCGCGCACCGGTCGCGCAGCGCGTCGAGGCTCGCCGAGCCGCAGACGCCGCACGCGCTGGAGGTCAGGAAGTGGCGGTCGAGCGCGGGCAGGTCGGGCAGGGGGCCGCGCAGGCGCACGGTGACGGTGTTGTAGCGGGCCTCGGGCGGCAGGTCCTCGTCGGTGCAGTACGCGATCGACGCGATGTCCTCGTGCCGGGCCAGCCCCTCGCCGTGCAGGAAGCCGGCGGCCAGCTCGAAGTCGTGCCCCGGCGTGCGCATGGTGATCGCGACGGTCCGGCGCGTGCCGTCGGGCGCGGTCAGGCGCAGCTCCAGCGGCTCCTCCGTGGCCAGGTCGTCGCGCCGCTCCCGGGCGGACGAGCCGGACAGCTCCATGATCCTGATCCGGGTGGTCGGCCCGGGGCGCTCGCTCACCCCACCATCTTGCCTCCTCCTCCTCGCCTCCCCCTCGCCTCCTGCGCGCCCGGGCGCCCGCCATCAGGGAAGATGGGGAGATGGCCGACTCACGCTACTCCGACCTCGACCGCCCGCCGCTGTCCGAGGCGGCGCTCAACCGCGCCCTGGTCCACCCGGGCTCGATGTGGACGGCTGTCACCGTCGTCGACAGCACCGGCTCCACCAACGCCGACCTCGCCCGGGCCGCCAGAGAGGGCGCGCCCGAGGGCATGGTGCTGGTCGCGGAGACGCAGGAGGCCGGGCGCGGGCGCCTCGGCCGCACCTGGTCGGCGCCGGCCCGCTCGGGGCTGACGTTCTCCATCCTGCTGCGGCCCGAGGTGCCGCCGCTCGCCCAGGGCTGGCTCCCGCTCCTGTACGGCGTGGCCGCCGCCTCCGCCGTGCGCCGCCTCGCGGAGGTCGAGGTGGGCCTCAAGTGGCCCAACGACCTGCTGATCGGCGAGCGCAAGCTGGCCGGCGTGCTGGCCGAGCGGGTCGAGGACGCCGTCGTGATCGGCATGGGCCTGAACGTGACGCTCCGCCCCGACGAGCTGCCCACCGAGACGGCCACGTCGCTGAGCATCGAGCAGGCCGCCTGCCTCGACCGCGACCCGCTGCTGCGCGCCGTGCTGCGCGAGTTCGAGAGCCACTACCGCGACTGGACCGAGGCCAAGGGCGACGCCGACGCGGCGGGGCTGCGCGCGGCGTACCTCGCCGTCAGCGCCACCGTCGGCCGCGACGTGCGGGTGGAGCTGCCCGCCCAGCAGGCGCTGACCGGCCGCGCGACCGGCGTGGACGGCGCCGGCCACCTCCAGGTGGAGTCGGCCGGCGAGCGCTACACGCTGAGCGCCGGCGACGTCGTGCACGTGCGGGCCGTGGACTAGGCGGGCAGTCGACCAAGCAGGCCACCTGCCCGTTGCGTCATGGACATGGCCCCGGCACCCCGATGGTGGCACGATGCTGCCCATGACCCTTCCCGACCACCATCTGACGCAGGGTGAGCGGCGCGTCCGGTCCTTCCACCCCCACTGGAAGCGGCTCGTCGCGCCCTTCATCGCGCTGGTCCTCATCGCCGCGGCCACGGGCGCGGCGCTGTACTTCATCCCCGACTTCGCGTACGTGTCCTACGCGCGGATCGCGGTCGTCGTCATCGGGCTCATCCTGCTCACGATCTGGTCGTTCGTGCCGTACCTGCAGTGGAAGAACACCGGCTACGTGCTCACCACGCACCGCTTCACGATCAGCACCGGCGTGCTCAACAAGTCGACCGACGAGATCCCGATCACCAAGGTCAACACGGTCAGCTCCGACCAGACCTTTCCCGAGCGGCTGCTCGGCTGCGGCACGCTGACGGTCGAGTCGGCCGGTGACCGCGGGGAGATCGTGCTGAAGGACATCCCGAAGATCCAGGACGTCCGCACCGACCTGTTCAGGCTCGTCGAGGACGCCTCCGACGGCGAGGTCGACGGCCGTTGAAGTAGCCTCCTCGGGTGAGCGAAGCCCGTCCCGGCCGCCCGAGCGCCGAGGAGATCGAGCGACTGCTGGTCGGCCTGCCGCCCCGGTACACGCGGGCGGAGGTCGCCGCCAGGAGCGGGGTGCGGCAGGAGCTGGCCGAGCGCATCTGGCGGGCGCTCGGCTTCGCGCAGCGGGCCGACGACGCGGTGGCGTTCACCGAGGCCGACGTCGACGCGTTGCGCCGGGTCCGCAGCATGCTCGACGGCGGCCTGCTCGACGAGCAGACCGTGATCAGGATGGCCCGCGCGCTCGGCCAGACCACGGCCAGGCTGGCGCAGTGGCAGGCCGAGATCATGATCGGCACGATGTTGCCGCCGGAGCCGTCCGAGGGCGACCTGGCGACGGTGCTCGACACGGCGCAGGGGCTGCTGCCCGACTTCGAGCACGTGCTCATCCACGTGTGGCGGGCCCAGCTCGCCGCCGCCGGCACCCGGCTGCTGGCCATCGCCGACGTCAACGACGAGCCGGTGCCGACCAGGGTGGCGATGGCGGTGGGGTTCGCGGACCTGGTGTCGTTCACCAGGCGCAGCCGCGAGCTGGGCGAGAAGGAGCTGGCCGAGCTGGTGGAGGGGTTCGAGGCGCGGGCCTCCGACGTGGTGGCCGGGCACGGCGCCCGGCTGGTCAAGACGCTCGGCGACGAGGTGCTGTTCACCGCGCAGGAGCCGGGGCAGGCCGCGGCCATCGCCCTCGACCTGGTGGAGACCGAGGAGCTGCGCATCGGCATGGCGTACGGGCCGGTGGTGCCGATGATGGGCGACGTGTTCGGCACGACGGTCAACCTCGCCGCCCGGCTCACCGCCATCGCCAGGCCCGGCACGATCCTCGTCGACGAGGCGCTGGCGGCGGGGCTCGACGGCGGGCCGTACGAGCCGCACCGGATCAGGCGGCGCCCGGCGAGAGGGCTCGGCGTGGTGCAGCCGTATGTCTTGCGGAGATCATCCTCCTGACACAAGATGACTGGCATGCCGTACGAAGTGCAGGGCGTGGTAGCCCAGGGCAAGGGTCAGGAAGTTTCCCTCGAGACGGTGCTCGTGCCGGATCCGGGTCCGGGCGAGGCGGTGGTGAACGTGCAGGCCTGCGGCGTGTGCCACACCGACCTGCACTACCGGGAGGGCGGGATCAGCGACGACTACCCGTTCCTGCTGGGGCACGAGGCGGCCGGCACCGTCGAGGCGGTCGGCGAGGGCGTCACGGGCCTGGAGCCGGGTGACTTCGTGATCCTCAACTGGCGGGCGGTGTGCGGCCAGTGCCGCGCCTGCCTGCGCGGTCGCCCGTGGTACTGCTTCGCCACGCACAACGCCAAGCAGAAGATGACGCTCAAGGACGGCACGGAGCTGTCGCCCGCGCTCGGCATCGGCGCGTTCCTGGAGAAGACGCTCGTCGCGGCCGGCCAGTGCACGAAGGTGTCGGACGACGCCCCGGCGCAGGTGGCGGGCCTGCTCGGGTGCGGCGTGATGGCGGGCATCGGCGCGGCCGTCAACACCGGCCAGGTGACGCGCGGCGACAGCGTGGCGGTCATCGGCTGCGGCGGCGTGGGCGACGCGGCGATCCTGGGCTCGTCGCTGGCGGGCGCCGCCAAGATCATCGCGGTGGACGTGGACGACCGGAAGCTGGAGTGGGCGCGCGGCTTCGGCGCCACCCACACGGTCAACTCGCGCTCGGCGGACCCGGTGGAGGCGATCCGCGACCTGACGGGCGGCAACGGCGCCGACGTCGTCATCGAGGCGGTCGGCCGGCCCGAGACGTACGAGCAGGCGTTCTACGCCCGCGACCTGGCCGGCACGGTCGTGCTGGTCGGCGTGCCCACCCCCGACATGCGCATCGACCTGCCGCTGCTCGACGTGTTCGGCCGCGGGGGTGCGCTCAAGTCGAGCTGGTACGGCGACTGCCTGCCCTCGCGCGACTTCCCCATGCTGATCGACCTGTTCCTGCAGAACCGCCTGCCGCTCGACAAGTTCGTCTCCGAGACGATCGGGCTCGACCAGGTCGAGGAGGCGTTCGGGAAGATGCACCGCGGCGAGGTGCTGCGTTCGGTGGTGGTCCTCTAAATGATCGACCGGGTCATCACGTCGGGCACCTTCTCCCTCGACGGCGGCACGTGGGACGTCGACAACAACATCTGGCTGGTGGGCGACGCGCGTGAGGTCGTGGTCATCGACGCCGCCCACGACGCCGCGGCGATCGCCGAGCGGGTCGGCGGGCGCACGGTCAGGGCCATCCTGTGCACGCACGCGCACAACGACCACATCAACGCCGCCCGCGACCTGGCCGCGCTGACCGGCGCGCCGATCCGGCTGCACCCGGCGGACCAGGTGCTGTGGGAGCAGGTGTACGGGCCGGAGGTGGCGTACGAGCCGCTGGCCGATGGGGAGAAGCTGGCGGCGGGCGGCGTCACCCTGGAGATCCGGCACACGCCGGGGCACGCGCCCGGCGCGGTCTGCGTGTACGCGCCGGAGTTGGGGGCGGTGTTCAGCGGTGACACCCTGTTCAAGGGCGGGCCGGGGGCGACGGGCCGCTCGTTCAGCTCGTTCGAGACGATCATCGAGTCGATCAGGGAGCGGCTGCTGACGCTCCCGCCGGAGACGGTCGTGCACACCGGGCACGGCGACTCGACCGCGATCGGCGCCGAGGCGCCGCACCTGGAGGAGTGGATCGCGCGAGGTCACTGACCGCGAAGGGGGGTAGGCGAGTGTGACCCACCCAACGTAGGCAAGCCTAACCAAAGTGGGTTACCTTAGGTGTGCCTAACCTTATAGCGCCCACCCCTTCGCGAGAGGCTTGTCCCCGGATGTACGTCTGCATTTGTCGTGCTGTGACCGAGAATGAGGTCCACGACTGCATTGCCGCCGGGGCCAAGAGCGCGAAGCAGATCCGCGACACCACTGGTGCTGGTGGGGACTGTGCCCGTTGTGTACGGAAGATCTGTGCGATCCTGAAACGGTCTGAAGAACTGACGACCGCATAGCCGGATAGCGATGAGGGGCCCGTCATGCAGGGCGACAAGCAGATCATCGAATTGCTCAACGAACAACTGACCGCCGAGCTCACCGCGATCAACCAGTACTTCCTGCACGCCAAGATGCAGGAGAACTGGGGGTACACCAAGCTCGCCGAGCACACCCGTTACGAGTCGATCGAGGAGATGCGCCACGCCGAGCGCCTCACCGATCGCATCCTCTTCCTTGAGGGCCTGCCCAACTACCAGCGGCTGGGCACCCTGCACATCGGCCAGACCGTCGAAGAGCAGCTCAAGGCCGACCTCGAAGTGGAGATGTCGGTGGTGGAGCGGCTGCGGCCGGCCATCCAGCTCATGCGCGAGAAGGGCGACATCACCTCGGCCAACATCTTCGAGGACATCTTGAAGGACGAGGAAGAGCACATCGACTACCTGGAGACGGAGCTGGGGCTGATCAACAGCCTCGGGATCCAGCTCTACCTGGCGCGCTACGCCGAGCCCACCTCCCACGACGACTAGCCGTCACGGGCCGGGGCCTATCGTCATCGGCCGAGGCCGTCCTCGCGGGCCAAGGCTGTCGTCACGCGCCGAGGCTGTCGTCACGGGTCGAGGCTGTCGTCACGGGTCAAGGCGCAGGCTGAGCTGCTCGCCGTACTCGCGGAAGCCCAGGGCCCTGGCGACCCGGCGCGACGGCGCGACCCGCGCCCGCCACTGCGGCAGCAGCCCGCTCGCCAGCGCGTCCGCGACGGCCGCCGAGGCCACCGCGCGGGCCAGCCCGCGGCCACGGCGGCCGGGAGCGGTCAGCACGCTCAGATGCGCCGCCGTTTCGACCCCATGTCCGGTACCCGGCCGCCGCGACCACCTCGGGACCGTCGCGGAGCACGTACATCTCCGACTCCACCTCGTCGAGCCCGCACTCCGCCGCCTCGTCCGCGGACACCGAACCCAGCAGCGTCAAGACGTCCGCGTGGTCCGGCGGCACGGCGCGCACATCCTCGCCGTGGGCGGGCAGGAAGTCGGCCGCGTCGAGGTAGGCCAGCGCCGCCGGGCCCAGCACCTCCCCGGCCGGCAGCCGGGCCGGATCGGCGCCCGCCGCCAGCCGGCCGCGCAGCGCCTCCACCAAGGCGGGGGTCGGCGCGGTGCACAGGACGCCCCCGTCCAGGACGACGACGCCCGCCCATCCCGGCGGGCACAAGCGCGAGTCGGGGGAGAGCACGACGCGCACCTCCCCGGGGCGGGGGAACGGCACGGGGGTCCGGGTCAGACCCGCCCACATCTCACGAGCCCGGTCGAGAGCGTTCACGCGCCCGATGATCTCAACAGCCGGTTGGGACGCGGAAGGGCGGGCATGATCGTCCGATGAATTCCGGGCCGAAAACGGCGGTGCTTTAATCACGACCTACCGTATTTTAGCTGTGTTTGCCCAGGTCAATGGATAGGTCAACGACGAGTCAAACCGCGCGCTGTGCCCGGGAAACGATCGCCTAAGGTCCTACGATCGCTTCATGACCTGCGTACTTCTCGCCGAGGATGACACCTCGATCTCCGAGCCACTCGCGCGTGCGCTGCGCCGCGAGGGCTATCAGGTCGAAGTGAGTCCCGACGGCCCGCAGGCCCTGGAAAGGGCCTTGTCGGGCGGAATCGACCTGATCGTTCTTGACCTCGGCCTGCCGGAAATGGACGGCCTGGAGGTCGCCCGCCGGATCCGGGCCGAGGGCCACGGCACCCCGGTGCTGATCCTGACCGCCCGCGTCGACGAGGTCGACACCGTCGTCGGCCTCGACGCCGGTGCCGACGACTACGTGACCAAACCGTTCCGGCTGGCGGAGCTGCTGGCCAGGGTGCGGGCGCTGCTGCGCCGCGGCACCTCCGAGACCCCGGTCGTCCAGGGCGTGCGCATCGACGCCGACTCGCGGCGCGCCTGGATGGGGGAGAAGGAGCTGCATCTGACCACCAAAGAGTTCGACCTGCTGCGCGTCCTCGTACGAGACGCCGGCAAGGTCGTCACCCGAGAGCAGATCATGCGCGAGGTCTGGGACACCAACTGGTGGGGCTCCACCAAGACGCTCGACATGCACATCTCCTGGCTGCGCCGCAAGCTCGGTGACGACGCGGCCAAGCCGCGCTACATCACGACCGTCCGGGGAGTCGGCTTCCGGTTCGAGCGCGAGTAGGAGATGCGCCGCCGACTGCTCTCCTCCACCCTGGTCGTCGCGGTCATCGCGGTCCTGCTGCTGGGGGTCCCCCTGGGCGTCGTCGTCAGCCGTCTGATCGTCGATGAGGCGGCTCAGGAGCTCGGGGCGGAAGCCAAGCGTCTCGTGGGAGAGGTGGAGTACGCCCGCGTCCAGGAGACGCCGCTCGACCCCCAGCAACTGGAGCAGAAGTACCCGGGCAGGTTCATCCAGATCTGGGAGCGCGGAACCCCCCTGAGGGTGACCGTCGTCGGCGACCCCCCGCCGTCCGGTCACCTGATGACCGAGGACGCGCAGACCAACACCGGCGTATACGTGCGGATCAGCCGCGACCGCGACCAGGTCGAGCAGGACGTACGAGCCCGCCTGCTGCTCATCGTGGCCCTGGCCGGCGCCGCCCTGGCGGTGGCCGTGAGCCTGGCCGTCGTGCAGTCCCGCCGCCTGACGCTACCCCTGCGGGACCTGGCCAAGATCGCCGAACGGCTGGGCTCGGGCGACGCCCGGCCGAGCAAGCACCGCTACGGCATCCCCGAGCTCGACCGCGTGGCCCAGGTGCTCGACCGCAGCGCCACCCGCATCTCCGACCTGCTCACCCGCGAGCGCGAGTTCGCCACCGACGCCTCCCACCAGCTCCGCACCCCCTTGACCGGCCTCACCATGCGCCTGGAGGAGATCGTGGCCTCCGCGGACGAGCCCGAGGTCGTGCGGGAGGAGGGCGAGGCGGCGATCGTGCAGGCCGAGCGGCTCACCGCCGTGATCGACGAGCTGCTCGCCGCCGCCCGCCGCCAGCGGCACGCGCAGGCCGAGCCGGTCGCGATCGACGAGGTGCTCGTGCAGCAGGTCACCGAGTGGGAGCCGGTCTTCCGCGACGCGGGCCGCACCCTGCGGCTCGAAGGCTCGCGCGGGCTGAAGGCCATGGCCACCACCGGAGGGTTCGGCCAGGTCATCGCCTCGCTGCTGGAGAACTCCCTGCGGCACGGCGGCGGCGCCGTCACCGTCACCACCTCCTACGGCGACAACTACGTCGTCGTCGAGGTCGCCGACGAGGGCCCCGGCATCGCCGACGAGATCGCCCCCAAGATCTTCGACAGGAACGTCAGCGGCGGCGGAGGCACCGGGCTCGGGCTGACGCTGGCCCGCGCGCTGGCCGCGGCCGACGGCGGCCGGTTGGAGCTCGTGCGGCGGCGGCCCGCCACGTTCGCCATCTTCCTGCGACCCGCGGAGGACGATGGGCGCAACCGCGTGGTCAGCGGTCCTGCTTGACGCCGCCCTCGGGCAGCTCGACCGGAATGGGGTCCGTCGCCTCCAGGAACACCCACTTCTTGTACGACCAGTAACGGAACAGCGTGCCGAGCCCCACGCCCACGATGTTGGCGATGTTGAAGCTGAGCGCGTCGTGCAGGCCGAGCGTGTAGGTGGTGAAGCCGATCGTCAGCATGCCGAACAACAAGGCGATGCCGTTGAGCAGGAAGAACAGGAAGTATTCGCGGCGCAGGCCGCTCTGCTCGCGGTGCCGGAACGTCCAGTAGCGGTTGCCCGCGTACGCGAACGTGGTGGAGATCGTCGTCGCGATGACCTTGGAGGTCAGCGGGCCCAGGCCGACGACGACGTTGAAGAGGTTGAGCAGGCTCGTGTCGAGGAGGAAGGCCAGGGCGCCGATGCTGCCGAACTTGGCCAGCTCGTGCACAAGAGAGGAGAACCGGTGGTAGAGGCGCCTGGTGAAGTTCACGTCTCTGCTCGGTCCCTTCCTCGTCGAGCTTGCGCACCCAGCGTACCGGGCACGATGGAGCACGGGTGTCGGCAGGATGAACAAAGGTCAGAAAATGGGCCTTGCGAAACATCCTCCGATAACCGACATACCCGCCCGGCGGGGATTACGCTGCTGAACAGTTCGAGGGCACGCGAACGCTGGACGGCCGTGCCCGCCGGACCGTGCCGCCGGACGGCACGGGCCTGGCGGGCAACCCGGAACGGCCGTCCAGCCCCGCCCGCCAAGCCATTCGGAACGGCCCGTCCAGCCCCCCTGCCACGACAAACGGCAAGGGGGCCGTAGCAGGGAAGTCGTCGCGTCCCGGTAAGCTCACCTGGCGTGAGTTCCTACAGCCCCATCGGACCGGTCGTCGGCATCGTCGGCGCCGGTCAGCTGGCCAGGATGTCGCAGCCGCCCGCGATCGCGCTCGGCATCGAGCTGCGGGTGCTGGCCAACAACCCGGAGGAGAGCGCCGCCCGGGTCATCGTCGACACGCGCGTCGGAGACTACCGCGACCTCGGCGACCTCAGGGAGTTCGCCAAGGGCTGCGACGTGATCACCTTCGACCACGAGCACGTGCCCACCGAGCACATCCGCGCCCTGTCCGAGAACGGCTACGTCGTGCACCCCGGCGCCGACGCGCTCGTCCACGCCCAGGACAAAGCCGTCATGCGCGAGCGCCTGACCCAGATCGGCGCGCCGTGCCCCGCCTGGTCGCGCGTCCCGGCCGCCGCCGACGCCGAACGCTTCGCCGCCGAGCACGGCTGGCCCGTGGTGCTGAAGGCGGTGCGCGGCGGCTACGACGGGCGCGGCGTGTGGGTGTGCCGCACCCCCGAAGAGGTCGCCGAGGCGTTCGCCACCGGGATCGAGCTCATGGCCGAGGCGTTCGTGCCGTTCGAGCGGGAGCTGGCCGTCCTGGTCGCCCGCTCACCGCACGGGCAGGGCGTGAGCTACCCCGTCGTCGAGACCGTCCAGCAGGACGGCATCTGCGTCGAGGTCATCGCCCCCGCCCCCGGCCTCGACCAGGAGCAGTCCGCGCAGGCCCAGCGCATCGCCCTCACCATCGCCAACCAGCTCGGCGTCACCGGCCTGCTCGCCGTCGAGCTGTTCCAGTCCGAGACCGGGCTGGTCGTCAACGAGCTGGCCATGCGCCCCCACAACAGCGGCCACTGGACCATCGAGGGCGCCACCACCTCCCAGTTCGAGCAGCACCTGCGGGCCGTGCTCGACCTGCCGCTCGGCTCGCCCAGGATGACCGCCCAGCACGTCGTCATGGCCAACCTGCTCGGCGGCGACGACCCCGACCTGTTCAAGCGGTACGAGCACGTGATGGCCCACGACCCCGGCATCAAGCTGCACTTCTACGGCAAGGAGGTGCGGCCCGGCCGTAAGATCGGCCACGTGACGGCCCTCGGCTCCAACCTCGACGAGGTACGCGCCCGCGCCCGCCACGCCGCCGTCTACCTCATGACCGGGGAGTACACGTGAGAGAGCGCAGCGAACGAGCCATGAGACGCAGCATCTCGATTTTCACGGTGCCGACGAAGGAGGCGCCGTGAAAATCGGCATCGTCATGGGCAGCGACTCCGACTGGCCGGTCATGAAGGCCGCCGCGGAGGCCGTCGCCGAGTTCGGCGTGCCGTTCGAGGCCGACGTCGTGTCGGCGCACCGCATGCCCACCGAAATGATCGACTACGGCCGCCAGGCCGCCTCCCGCGGCATCCAGGTCATCATCGCCGGCGCCGGCGGGGCCGCCCACCTGCCCGGCATGCTCGCCTCCGTCACCCCGCTGCCCGTCATCGGGGTGCCGGTGCCGCTGAAGTACCTCGACGGCATGGACTCCCTGCTGTCGATCGTGCAGATGCCCGCCGGGGTGCCGGTCGCCACCGTCGCCGTCGGCGGGGCCCGCAACGCGGGGCTGCTCGCCGTACGGATCCTGGCCGCCTCCGACGCCGGGCTGCGCGAGAAGATGGCGCAGTTCCAGGAGCGGTTGAAGGAGCAGGCGTACGCCAAGGGCGAGAAGCTGCGCGCGGAGGCAGCCCAGCTGTAACCGAACCCGAGCGGGGGGCCGGGCTGTGACCGAGACGGTCGAGCTGTAACCGGGACGGTCGAGCTGTAACCGGGACGGTTGAGCTGTAACCGGACCCAAGAGCGGGGCGGTTGCGCGGTAACCGAACGCTTTTTTCCCGGGGGTCGCGGCGGTTAGGGTGCCGCCATGGACGACCCGATCAAAGAGCACGCCACCCGTGTGTACGCCGCCGACCCGCTGCTCGCCGGCCAGGACGAGCTGACCGCCAGGCGCGGCGAGGACCTGCTCGAAGTGGCCGGCGGCATCGGGCTGGCCGCCGTCGAACGGCTCAACCCCGGCACCCTGCAAGCCTGCTGGTCCCCCCTGGTCGTCCATCGGCTGCGGGCCCGCGTCGCCGGCCCCGACCCGGAGGCCGCGCTCGGCGCGCTCCTCGACCAGTGGCTGGCCATGCCCCGCGGCGACGAGCCCGAGCAGGCGTTGAGCGTGGTGTGGCCGAGCCGCGACACCGCTCCCGTGCGGGCGCTGGCCGTGCGCGGCTTCGCGCCCATCACCTCGCTCGCCGTCCGCCGCCTCCGCCCCGCCCCCGCCCCTGACTCCGGCCTCGCCATCCGCCCGGCCCGCGCCGACGACGTGGAGACGCTGTCCCCCATGTACGAGCGGCTCGTGGCCTACGACGCCCAGTTCGGCTGGGTGACCGTGCGGGAGAGCACGGGCAGGTGCCTCAGGGAGTCGCTGGAGTCCGAGATGCTGCCGCTCGACTGGTGCTGGCTGGCCGAGGTGGACGGCGCCGTCGCGGGGCTCGTCATCGTGCAGCCGCCGTCCCGCTCCACCTGGATCTCGCACGTCGTGAACGAGGAGCCGGCCGCGTACCTGGGCACCATGTACGTCGAGCCGGCCGCGCGGGGCCGCGGCGTCGGCGCGGCGCTCGCCGACGTCGCGCATCAGGAGGCGGCCGCGCAGGGCGCGCCGGCCATGCTGCTGCACCACGCCCTGCCGAACCCGCTCTCGACGCCGTTCTGGGCCCGCCGCGGCTACCGCCCCCTCATGACCCAGTGGGTCCGCCACCTGCGGTGACGCAGGGGTTTCACGTCACTACGGACGGCCGAGGGCGCGGTAGTGCCATCCGGCGGCCCGCCACATCTCGGCGTTGAGCGCGTTCCGCCCATCCACGATCCGCCGGGTGGCGACGACGGCGCCCAGCTCCACCGGATCGAGCTGCAGGAACTCCTGCCATTCGGTGAGCAGCAACACCACGTGCGCCCCGCGCACCGCCTCGACGGCCGATATGCCGTAGTTCAGCTCGGGATGAGCCTTACGGGCGTTGTCGAGCGCGATCGGGTCGTACACGGTGACCTGCCCGCCCTGATGCCCGATCGTCACGGCCACGTCGAGTGCGGGGGAGTCGCGGATGTCGTCGGAGTTCGGCTTGAACGCGGCGCCGAGCACGCCGACGGTGCAGCCGTGGAAGGAGCCGCCGGCCAGCTCCCTGGCCAGGTCGACCATGCGGGCGCGGCGGCGCATGTTGATCGCGTCCACCTCGCGCAGGAACGTGAGTGCCTGGTCCGCGCCCAGCTCGCCGGCCCGCGCCATGAACGCCCTGATGTCCTTGGGCAGGCAGCCGCCGCCGAACCCGAGCCCGGCGTTGAGGTACCGGCCGCCGATGCGGTCGTCGTACGACAGGGCCTCCGACAGCAGCTGGACGTCGGCGTGCGCGGCCTCGCAGACCTCGGCCATCGCGTTGATGAAGGAGATCTTCGTGGCCAGGAACGCGTTCGCGGCCGTCTTGACCAGCTCGGCCGTGGCGAAGTCGGTCACCACGGTCGGCACCTCGCCGAGCGGCTCGTACACCTCGCGCAGCATCTTCTCCGCGCGCTCGCTGCGCACGCCGAGCACGACGCGGTTGGGGCGCAGGGTGTCCTCGACGGCGAAGCCCTCGCGCAGGAACTCGGGGTTCCAGGCCAGCTCGGCCTCGCCGCCGGCCGGGGCGAGCCTGGCCAGCTTGTCGGCCAGCCGCTCCGCCGTGCCGACGGGCACCGTGGACTTGCCGACGACCAGGCACTCGCGATCGAGGAGCGGCGCGAGGGATTCGATGGCCGCGTCCATGTAGGTCACGTCGGCGGCGTACTCGCCGCGCTTCTGCGGGGTGCCGACGCAGACGAAGTGCACGTCGCCGAAGGCGGCGGCCTCCTCGTAGGAGGTGGTGAAGCGGAGCCGGCCGGAGTCGAGGCCGCGCCGGAGCACGGGCTCGAGGCCGGGTTCGTGGATGGGGAGCTCGCCCGCGTTGAGTCGGTTGATCTTGTCGGCGTCGACGTCGAGGCCCAGGACGTCGAACCCGAGATCAGCCATGCAAGCCGCATGGGTGATGCCCAGATATCCGGTCCCGATCACCGTGAGGCGATATGGCACGAGGGAGCTCCTTTCGATCGCGCAGGCATGCTACCGGCCCCCGTCACCTCCTACGTGCCACCTGCAACTCCCCGCAAACCGTACCGGCTGGTAACAAGATGGTCGGACGTCCTAGTATCTAGAGCATGAGCTTCCCTCTCTACGCGCCCGCCGAAGAGCACGACATGCTCAGGGAGACGGTCCGCGCCCTGGCCGACGAGAAGATCGCACCGCACGCCGCCGAGATCGACGAGACCGAGGAGTTCTCCTGGGACGTCTACAAGGCGCTCGTCGCGGCCGACCTGCACGCCGTCCACGTGCCCGAACAGTACGGCGGCGCCGGGGCCGACGCGCTGGCCACGGTCATCGTCATCGAGGAGGTGGCCCGCGCCTGCGCGTCCTCCTCCCTCATCCCGGCCGTCAACAAGCTCGGCACCGTCCCGCTGCTGCTCTCGGCCTCCGAGGAGCTCAAGTCCCGCTACCTGGCGCCGGTCGCGCGGGGGGAGGCGATGTTCTCGTACGCGCTGTCGGAGCCCGAAGCCGGCTCGGACGCGGCCGCCATGAAGACCCGCGCCGTCGCGGACGGCGATTCGTACATCCTCAACGGCGTCAAGATGTGGATCACCAACGCCGGCGTCTCCGAGTACTACACCCTGATGGCCGTCACCGACCCCTCGGCCGGCGCCCGCGGCATCTCCGCCTTCGTCGTGGAGAAGTCGGACGAAGGCGTCTCTTTCGGCCCCAAGGAGAAGAAGCTCGGCATCAAGGGCTCCCCCACCCGCCAGGTCATCCTCGACAACGTCCGCATCCCCGCCGACCGCATGATCGGCGCCCCCGGCACCGGCTTCAAAACCGCCCTCGCCACCCTCGACCACACCCGCATCACCATCGCCGCCCAAGCCCTCGGCATCGCCCAGGGCGCCCTCGACTTCGCCATCGGCTACGTCAAGGAACGCAAGCAGTTCGGCCGCCCCATCGCCGACTTCCAGGGTCTCCAGTTCATGATCGCCGACATGTCGATGAAACTGGAGGCGGCACGGCAGCTCACGTACCACGCGGCCGCGAAGTCCGAACGCGCCATGCACGGCGAACCCCAGAAGGACCTGACGTTCCTGTCGAGCGCGGCAAAATGCGCCGCCTCGGACGCCGCCATGGAAATCACCACGGACGCGGTGCAACTGCTGGGCGGCTACGGCTACACGAAGGACTTCCCGGTGGAACGCATGATGCGCGACGCCAAAATCACCCAGATCTACGAGGGCACCAACCAGATCCAGCGCATGGTCATGGCCAGACAACTCCTCAAGTAGGGGCACCCTGGGGGCATCGGGGGAAACGCTCGGTCATCGCAAGAGAGGCGCTACGCGCTCGGAAGCTCAGGCAGTGACATCGGGGGCGCACCGCCCCCAAACCCCCAGCTCAAACCCCGCTGCGCCGCTTGGTGGGCTCGATTGCCCCGCCAAATAGTGCGACCGGCTGAAAACCTCGGTTCCAAGCCGCGGGCGGGGATTCGCACCCGGATGACGGTGGGATCGCTGTCAAATGACTCTGACGGAATGAGACCAGCAGCGGCATCAGCGAGGTCCAGGGCTTCATCACGGGCAGGGTCATAGCCTTCACCGACTGGTGAGCCGGATGCGCAAGGCGCCGGGAGTCAGCGCGGTGTGTAGACCGTCAGGCGGAGGCCGGGATCCTCGTTGGCCTGGAAGGTCGCGTAGTCGAAGGTGCGTCCGCGCAGCACCTTGCCGCCCGCGCCGCCCCGCGTGACGTCGTGCCGTGCCCACCAGCGGCCGAACTCCGGGCAGCCGCGGCGCAGGCGGGCGGCCAAACCTGTGAAGGCCGGGTCGGGCGCCCACAGGTCGAACGCGGCGCGGAACTGGGCGGTGGCGTGCCGTGCCTGCGCGGCCCAGCCGTCCCCGAACAGCTCGCGGGCCGCCGGCGTGAGCAGCAGGTAGACCAGCACGTTGCGGTCGCCGGGCGGCAGCCGGTCCAGGCCCGTGAACAGCTCGGCCGCGGCGGCGTTGACCGCCAGGACGTCCCAGCGGCGGCCGGTCAGGTAGGCCGGCCGGTCGAGGCTGTGCACCAGGCGGGCCGTGCCGTCCGGCACCCGTTCCCGGGTGAACGCGGGCAGGGCCGGCCGGCGGGCCAGCGTACGCAGGTGGGCGTGCTCGGTCTCGTCCAGGCGCAGCGCGCCGGCCAGGGCGTCGATCGTGGCGGCGGACGGGGTGACGGCGCGGCCCTGTTCGAGCCGTACGTACCAGTCGATGCCGATGCCCGCCAGCTCGGCCACCTCCTCCCGGCGCAGGCCCAGCGTGCGGCGGCGCGGACGCGGCGGCAGCCCCACCGCCTCGGGGGTCAGCCGTTCCCGACGGGAGCGCAGGAAGTCGCCGAGTGCGCGGCCACTCAGCTCGGCCATGATCGCCGCCTTTCCGCAGGGTGGTATCGGCCCATCCCAGGACGATACCGGTCCTGGTCCCGGGGCCGGCCGGGCGGCCAGGATGAAGCCCGCCAAGGGACAGGTGAAGCCTGCCAAGAGAGAGGAGTGCCACGATCATGAAGGCGGCTGTGCTGGCGGAGTTCGGTTCACCGTTGTCGGTGGAGGAGGTGCCGGAGCCCGTCCCGGGCTCCGGCGAGGTGGTGGTGGACGTCGTGGCGGCGCCGGTGCTGCCGTACGCGGCCGAGGTGTTCACCGGGCAACGGCAGTACCTGCTGCCGCTGCCGGCGACGCCCGGCACGGGGGCGATCGGCCGGGTACGCGCGTGCGGGCCCGACGCCACCCGGCTCGCCCCGGGCGACTGGGTGCTGTGCGATCCGACCGTACGGTCCCGGGACGACGCGCTGACCCCCGACATCACGCTGCAGGGCCTGAGCGCCCGCGGCGAGGGCGGGCTGCGCCTGCACCGGCACTACGGCCAGGGCTCCTTCGCCGAGCGCCTGCTGATCCCCACCGAGAACGCCGTGCCCCTCGGCCCCCTCGACCCCGGCGAGGCGGCGCGGTGGAGCGCGCTGTGCGTGTGCCTCGTGCCGTACGGCGGGCTCCTCGCCGGCCGGCTCCAGCCGGGGGAGACGGTCCTGGTGAGCGGGGCCAGCGGCAACTTCGGCGGCGCGGCGGTCGCCGTGGCGCTGGCCATGGGAGCCGCCCGCGTCATCGCGCCGGGTCGCAACGAGCGCGCCCTGGCCGCCCTGGAACGCCGGTTCGGCGCGCGGGTCAGCACCGTACGGATCACCGGCGGGGAGGATGAGGACCGCGAGCGCATGGCCGCGGCGGCGGCCGCCCCTGTGGACCTCGTGCTCGACCTGCTCCCGCCGGCGGCCCAGGTCGCCGCCGTACGCGCCGCCGCCATGACCGTGCGCGAGGGCGGCCGGGTCGTGCTCATGGGCGGGGTCGGCATGCTGAACGGCGACGACCTGCCGCTGCCGTACCGGTGGCTCATGCGCAACAACGTCACGGTGCGCGGGCAGTGGCTGTACCCGCGCGACGCCCCCGTGCGGCTGGCCGCCCTGGCCCGGTCCGGGCTGCTCGATCTCGGCCAGTTCGCCGTCACCGAGTTCGCCCTCGACGACGCGCCGGCGGCCGTGACCCACGCCGCCGAGCACGCCGCCCCGTTCCGGCTGACCGTGATCCGCCCTTGACCGTCGTCATGCGGGACGACGGGTACACGCGGTCGTCGTGCGCCGCTCAAGGGGCGGGCGGCCCCGCCATGCCCGTTCTCCTGTAACGGCGACTGGGACCCCTGGAGCGCACGGACTGTGTGCCGGTGTCCGGGGCCGGAAGAAGCGTGAGGCGTGACACGGCGGCGATCCGGCGACGATAGCTTGATCAATTGTGCATCGTGAGTTGCGTCTTCAAAGAGCAGGGGGAACGGCCCGAGGGGAGCGCAGGGGCGTGACGCGCTGGTCATGGTTGCCCGTCGTTCTCGCTCTCGCCGGCTGCTCCCTCGCGGCCCCGCCCACGCCGGTGCCCGGCAGCTCGCTGAAGGCCGGGAGCGAGATGGCCGTCCCGGGTCCGGCGCAGGCCCCGGACGGGGAGCGGAGCGTCGTGCATGTCACGGCCCTCGCGCCATCATGTAGCAAGACGTTCAAGGGCACGGGTTTCGTGTACGCCCCTCAGCGGGTGGTGACCACGGCGCACTTGGTGGCCGGTGCCGTTCCCGTGTCGCCGCTCGTGACGACGGCCGACGGCAAGGTGTACGAAGGGCGGGTCGTGGCCTTCGATCCCGATGTCGACGTCGCCATCCTGTACGTCCCGAAGCTGCCCGCACCCCCGCTGCGCATCACTGCGGCGCCCAAGCCGCTGCTGCCCATTCTTCGGCTTCCGCTCGGTGAGGCACTCCTGCTCGGTCATCGGAAGGGCGCGACGCGTCTGGAGACGCAGTCGGTCGTGCTTGAGGGGCGGCTTGAGGCGCAAGGGTCCAACCTCTACAAGGAGGGCGAGGTGTCCAGAATGGTCCTCGAGTTCTCCGCCGACATGAGCGAGGGGTTGAGCGGTGCTCCGCTGATCGATGAGGAAGGGGCGGTCATCGGGATGGTCTTCGCCGCGTCCATGAGCGATCCGGAACGGGGGTATGCGCTCGTAGGGGAGGAGCTTCTGGCCATCACCGACGGCGCGGCCGATGCCACCGAGTACGTCTCGACCCAGCGGTGCAAGACAGCGGACTGACCGGGCGCGGCCGCTCCACCCGGTCACCTCTCCTGTCCGGATCGCGGGCCGAGCCCGCCGCCCCCTCGAATCGTCGGCTCAGGTGATCTTCGCCAGGTCGATGAGGTAGAGGTCGTCGCCCAGTCGGTACGACAGCAGCCGCCCATCCCGCGCGACCCCAGGAAGCTGAAGGGCGCCCTTCTTGTCGGCCCGCACCAGGAGATCCGCCGACCGGCCCGTCGTCACGTCGTACAGGACGACGATGCGCCCCGCCTGCTCGGCCATGATCGGCGCGACCAGGAAGCGTTCGCGGGCGAGGCCGTCCGGCATGAGGCCGTTCACCGGGAGTTCCTTCTCCTCCAGGCCGTCGCGCAGGCGGTAGAAGGTCTTGTCCTGTTCGTCCCGGGTGCCGGTGCAGAGGCGGACGCCGCAGCTCAGGTTGCGGTCGCCGGGGCCCTTGACGGCGGCGCTGGTCTCCCCGGTCTCCACGTTGGTGATCGTGGTGAAGCGCGACCCGTCGTTCGCGGAGTAGATGCCGGGGGAGCCGATCCAGGGCCAGGCGAGCAGGTGCTGCCCCTCGCTGCCCGGCACCGCCTGCGGGGTGCCTCCTGTGGCGGGGATGGTGAACACGCCTCCCTCGACCAGGGAGAAGACGATCCGGTCGCCTTCGACGGCGAGGGCGTCGAGGCCGGCGCCGTCGCTTTCGGAGACCTTGATGTCGGCGATGCTCGTGGCCTGGCCGCCGGTCAGCGGGGCCGTCCATAGGTGGGCCTGTGCGTCCTTGGTGGCGGTCCACCAGGTGACCAGGCCGGCGCCGACGGTGAAGTCCGAGGCGAACGTGACCGTCCCGGTGGGAATCGGCACGTCGGCGACCTTGCGGAGGTCGCCGGTGTCGAGGTCGTACGCGTAGAGGGCGTTGGTCTTCTCGAAGCCGGACCAGGTGGTGACGAGCACCGTCCGGTCGTCGATGAACGCCTGCGGCATGAGCTTCGTCCCGCCCGGCCCGCGGGCGGGCACCTTGCGTACGGCGTCGGGCCACACCTGCTCCACGGGCTCGGGCAGCGGCCAGGCAGAGACCTCGGGGGCCCGTGGGGTGTCGGTCGTGGCCTCCCGGGACGTGCTGGGCACCGCCGCCGTCACGTCCCCGTGGCGCAGCACGGTCACCGTCCCGCCGGCCACGACCGCCACGGTCGCCGCCGCCAGCACCGCCTGGGCGAAGCCGCGCCGGCGGCGGCGCCGGTAGCCGGACTCCAGGTGGGCGGGCAGGCCGGTGGGCATCCGGGGCGCGTGCTGGGACGCGCTGCCGAGCGTCCTGCGCAGGGTCTCCTCAAGGTCGTTCATCGCGCGTTCCCTCCTCCATCCAGGTGCGAGTGCGGCCGGCCCCCGGCCGGTGCGGGTGGTCGTGTGTCGGCGGTCAGCGCAGGTGGTGGCAGGTCTTCGGCCGGTACGGCGGCGCGGAGCTTGTCGAGCGCCCGTGACGCCTGGCTCCGTACCGTCCCCCGTGAGATACCGAGCACATTGGCGATCTCCGCGTCCGTGAGCTGCTCGTAGTAGCGCAGCACCAGGACGGCGCGTTGCTTGCGCGGCAGGCCGGACAGCGCCTGCCACAGCGTGCGCTCGTCCCCGCGCGGCAGCGTGTCCTCGTGGGTGCCGTCCGGCAGGTCCCACGCGAGCAGCTCGCGCCGGCGCAGCCGCCACACGGACAGGTGCAGTCTGGCCATCGTGGTGCGGACGTAGCTCTCGGGGCTCTCCTTCGAGCGCAGCCTCGGCCAGGCGCCGCGCAGCCTCAACAGCGCCTCCTGCACGAGGTCGGCCGCGTCGTGCGGATTGCCGGCCAGTACGTATCCGTACCGCAGGAGCGCGTCACCCCGTTCGGCGACGAAGTCCGCGTAGCGGGGATCACCGTCCAACTGTCTCGACCCTTCGTTGTCTCCATCACTCCCAAGAGGACGAACCGCCAGGAACTGTTGCACGGCGGCCAGGGCGTCTTAGGTCCAAAGGAGGAGGGCCGCTCGATCGCGGGACCGACGCGGGTGACGGCGGCCAGGCGTAGCGTCCCGGTCATGGACGACACCGGGACGCTGGAAGAAGCGTACGAGCGGCTGCACGGGACGGGCCCCGAGTTCGAGGGCTGGCTGTCCAACCACGGTCCGATGGCGGTCGAGGCGATGGTCAGGCACGGGTACGGCCGCGACGTGCACCGCTGGCTCGACGGCTACGTCGCCCGGCTGGACGAGCTGCCGCGCGGCACCTCGCCCGTCGGCGAGCAGGAGTGGCGCGAGGCGCTGGGCGACGCGCGCCGGCTCGGCGACTGGCTGGCCTTCTTCGACCGGGAGGTGCGGGAGCGGCCGTGGCGGGACGTGCTGGAGACGTGGTGGCCGCGGCTGCTGCCCGGCATCGCGGCCGGGGCCACGCACGGGGTGATCCGCACGGGGCACGCGGTGCACGCACTGCTGGAGAAAACGGGCGAGAGCCGACTCGCCAAGGCGGGCGAGGGCCGACACGCCCAGGCGGGCGAGGGCCGGCTGGCCGAGGACGAGGCGGATGAGAGCCGGCTTGCCGAGCTGGGGCAGGCGCTCGGTTACTGGGCGGCGCGCTGGCAGCCGGTCGCCGCGTTCGGCGCGCCGTCCGGAACGGCCGATCCGGAGCGGGCACTGGCCGGGGTGCCGCGGGTGCCGGACCAGAGCAAGGGCATCAACCACCGGCTCGCGCAACTGGCCGGGCTCGACGGCTGGGGCGCGTCCGTGGCGGCCCTCGAACCCGCCGCCGACGCCGAGCAGGCCCGCACGCGTCTCGCCGCGCTGGCGGACGCGGCGACCCTCCGCTACGTCACGCACGCCCACGGCAATGCCGTCATGCTGGTGCACACCGCGACCGCCCCGACGGCCGTGCTGCGGGCGCTGCCGGCGCTGCCGAAGGAGATGTGGGGTGCCGGCCTGGACGCGGCGTGGGCGGCGGGTGCCGCGGTGACCGCCGCGTACGCGCCCGCCGAGCCGGTGGAACGGAAGGACCTGCCGGCCGGGCCAGGGTCGGCGGAGGAGGTGTTCGAGCTGGCCGTACGGCACGGCGACGAGCACGTGATCAAGCTGGCCGACACGGCGCTCGACGTGCATCGCCGCACAGGAGATCCCGCCGCTCTCGCCGCCGTGACCCGCGCCGCCGCACTGATCGCCCCCGCCTGAGGCTGCGAGAGAGCTGTCCGCCCCGCCTCCGGCTGAGGTCGCGAGCCCCAGGGCGGAGGCCGTGATCTCCAGGGCGGAGGCCGTGAGCCCCAGGGCGGAGGCCGTGAGGCCCCAGGACGAAGGGGGCTTTCGCGCTGCCCGAATGCGAAGCGTCCTCATTCGGCTACGAAACGCCGATCCCTCCGGCAGACTGCTGTCCCGAACGAAAGCGACAGATCGAACCAGCAAGGGCGGCGATCATGGCTGGAGTGGCCGGGAAGGGCAGGGCGGGCAACCTGCCCGTGGAGACCACGAGCCTCATCGGCCGCCAGGAGGAGCTGGCACGCATGGCGGCGCTGCTCGGCCAGGCCAGGCTGGTGACGGTGACCGGGGTGGCCGGGGTCGGCAAGACCCGGCTGGCCCTGCGCGCCGCCGCCACCCTGCAACCCAGCCTGGAGCACGGGGCCTGGTGGGTGCCGCTGTCACCGATCGGCCAGCCGGGCGCGGTGCTGTACGCGATCGCCGAGTCGCTGCCGATGGCCGACCGGACCACCCGCCCGATCAGCGAGGTGCTGGCCGAGTACCTGGCGGACCGGGAGCTGCTGCTGGTGCTGGACACCTGCGAGCACCTGATCGAGGAGTGCGCGACGATCGTCACGACGCTGCTGGCGGCCGCTCCCCGGCTGCGGGTGCTGGTCACCAGCCGCCGCTCGCTGAGCGTCGCCGAGGAGGAGACCCTGGTCCTGGGGACGCTGCCGGTGCCGGTCTCCGGCAAACGGGCGCGGGAGGAGACGGCAGGGGCGCGGGAGGAGGCGGACGCGGTGCGGCTGCTGTCCGAACGGGCCGCCGCCGCGCTGCCCGGCTTCACCCTGGACGACGGCGACCGCGAGGCCGCGGCGCTGGTGTGCCGGCGGCTGGAGGGCCTGCCGCTGGCCATCGAGCTGGCCGCCGCCCGCCTGGCCGAGATGTCGATGGAGGAGCTGGCCACCCGGCTGTCCGACCGGTTGTCCCTGCTCGGCGACACCGCGCAGGCCGTGTACGGCACCGTCCCGCCGTGGCACCAGGCGTTGCGTACCGCGATCGGCTGGAGTCACCAGCTCTGCACCTCGGAGGAGCGCCTGACGTGGGCGCGGTTGTCCGTCTTCGCGGGCTCCTTCGACGTCGGGGCGGCGGCCCAGGTGTGCGGGGACGCGCGGCTGCCCGGCGAGCGGATCCCCGAGCTGCTGTCGGCGCTGGCCGCCAAGTCGCTGCTGATCTGGGAGCCGACCGGCGGCGGTGAGCGGTACCGGATGCTCGACACGATCCGCGAGTTCGGCGCCTTCTACCTGCACCAGCTCGGCGAGCAGGACGAGCTGCGCCACCGCCACCGCGACCACTACCGGGCGCTCGCCCGCGCGGGCGACGCCGCCTGGCTCGGGCCCGACCAGTTCGCCTGGTACGACCGGATGACCGCCGAGCACGACAACCTGCGCTCCGCCCTGGAGTTCGCCCTGGCCCACCCGGGGGACCAGGCCGCGCTGGAGCTGGCCGGCGACCTGTGGTTCTACTGGTACAGCTGCGGGATCGCCAAGCTGGGCGCGCACTTCCTGGCGCGGGCGCTGGCCGCCGAGACGGAGCCGGGGCGGGCCCGTACCAAGGTGTTGTGGGTGGCGGGCCTGATCAGCACGATCCAGGGCGACGGGAGCGCGGGGACGGCGCTGGCGCGGGAGTGCATGCGTGCGGCCCGGCAGCAGGAAGACGCCGCCGCGCTGGCGGCGGGGCAGAGCGTCTACATGGCCGCCGCGCTGATCTCGGGCGAGGTCGAGCAGACGATGGCGTTGTCGAAGGACGTGCACGCGCACATGCTGTCGAAGCACGCGTCCGCGCACCTGTCCGGGCAGGACGGGCAGGGCGAGCGGAACGGGCAGGACGGGCAGGGCGAGCCGGCCGAGCAGGGTGAGCAGGACGGGCAGGGCGAGCTGACCCTGGCCTCCTGCCTGAGCGCCCTGTGCGCGGCGGCGGCCTACAACTTCTACAGCTCCAACGAGGAGGCGCTGGCCGTGTGCGAGCTGCTCGACCGCGACTGCGACCGCCACGGTGAACGCCTGATGCGCTCGCACAGCGACGTCGTCCGTACCGATGCGGAGCTGAGCCGCGGCCGTCCTGACGTCGCGCAGTCCTACGCCCGCTCGGCGCTGAAGATCAAGCACCGGCTGAACGACGCGCTCGGCGGCGCCGTCCTGCTCGACATGCTCGCCCGCGCCGCCGCCGCGCTGAACGACGGGGAGCGGGCCGCGTGCCTGCTCGGCCTGGCCCAGCAGGTGTGGAACCGGATCGGCCGGCCGCAGGTCGGCATCGCCACCTGGGTCGAGGCGCGCCAGGAGTGCGAGGCCAAGGCGCGCCGCCTGATCGGCGACGCCCCGTACGAGAGGGCTTATCAGGCGGGTTACGACGCCGACCCGCTGGACGTCGGGATCGCGTACGCGAGCGGCGCTGCCGGAGCCGGCCTGCCGGCATGACGTCGAGGTCTCAACGCTGGATCCTGCCGTCGATCCTGCTCGCCGAGGTCGCCGTCGCCGTGGCGGACGAGGCGGCCGTCTCCGTCTCGATGTCGGGGCTCCTGCTGATCGGGCCGCTGGTCGCCGCGCACTGCCTCCTCAGCCCCAGGCTCACCACCCTGGCCGCGGGGACGGCGCTCGCCCTGGCCGTGCTGCTGCTGGTCATCCCCGACGGCTCCGGCCTGTCGACGGTGCCCGACCACCTCATCCGGGTGCTGCTGGTCGCGACCAGCGGGTTGTGGGCGGTGCTGACGGCGCGGACGTACCGGGAGTACCGGATCGCCGTGACCCGCCTGGCCCGCCTCGCCGAGACGACGCAGCGGGCGATCAGCCCGCCGATGCCCGCGGAGCTGGGCGGCCTGAACCTGGCGGCCCGCACGCGCTCGGCCACGCCCGGCGCCCGCCTGGGCGGCGACCTGCACGAGGCCATCGCGACCCCCACCGGCCTGCGCCTGATCGTCGGGGACGCCAAGGGGCACGGCATCGACGCCCTCAGCCACGCCGCCGCCGTCCTGGCCGCCTTCCGGCGCAGCGCCCTCACCGCCCCCGACCTCACGTGCCTGGCCCGCCAGCTCGACACCCGCCTGGCCGGCGAGCTGGGGGAGGAGGACTTCGTGACGGTGCTGCTGGCCGAGTTCGGGCGCGACCACGTGACGCTCGTCAACTGCGGGCACCCGCCGCCGATCCGCATCGGCGCCACCCTGGACACCCTCGTCGTGCGCCGGCCGTCCCCGCCGCTGGGCCTGTCGCCCGACCCGTACCCGCAGCGGGTCCGGCTCCTGCCCACCGATCGCCTGCTGCTCTACACCGACGGCCTGACCGAGGCCCGCGCGCCCGGCGGCGCGTTCTTCCGCCTCGACGAGCGCCTGCACGCCGTGCTGGCCGCCCCCACGCTGGACCAGGCCCTGGACGAGCTGCTGGACGCCCTCGACGAGCACACCGAGGGGCCGGTCGCCGACGACGACCTGACCCTCGTCCTGGCCCAGGCCGCCCCGTCCACGCTGCTCAGCCCGCTCTCCGCGCCGGTCTTCGACGACCGGCGTCATCCGGTACGGCGGCGGCCGTAGGTCAGCCGCCGCAGCACGATCTCGGCCGGCCCCCGGTGCCCGGCCACGCGCATCACCTCGGCCAGCACGATCGAGACCACCCACACGGCCACCGCGACGCCGAGCGCCGCCGCGTACCCCATGTCGTCGTGCAGCCCCAGCGTGAACGGATAGAACAGCACCACCCACGCCAGCGCCTGGAACAGGTAGAACGTCAGCGACCGCCGGCCCAGCGCGGCCAGGGCCGTGGTGAGGCGGCCCTCGCGGGCCCCGGCCGCGACGAGCCCGATGGCGGCGGCCAGGCCGATGCCGCCCGCGTACCCGGTCAGGTCGTGCGCGACCGCGACCGCCCAGCTCACCGGGGCCGAGTCCGTCGTCCACGCGCCCGCCGCCATCAGCGCGGACGGCAGCCGCCCGGCCAGCGCCAGGCCGAGCCCCAGGGCGGCGATGCGGCGCAGCAGCGGCAGGTGCCGCTCCGGCTCGTCGAGCAGGCGGCGGCGCGCGGCCAGGATGCCCAGCACCATGGCGGGCACCACCATGACGGTGGAGAGCACGGTGTTGACGGGCCAGGCGGGCAGGGCGGCGACGAGGTGGGCCGCGAACGTCGGCTCCATGATCTCGGCGATGGTCGCCGGGTCCGCCTGCGCGGCCACGCTCTGCCAGGCCAGGAGCAGCGTGGCCGGCACGAGCGCCAGGCCGCCCGTCCACCACAGGGCCGCGGTCCGGGCCCGTACGATCGGCGCGAGCACCAGCAGGGTGAGCCCGTAGACGGCGACGATGTCGATCGGCACGAACACCACGGCGTTCAGGAACCCGATCACGATCAGCCACCACCCCCGGCGGCGCAGCAGTCTCCTGACGTCCGGCCAGCCGCTGCCCCTGGCCTGCTGACTCGCGAGTAACTGGATCAGGCCGTAGCCGAACAGGAACACGAACATGTTCCTGGCCTGGTTGTCGGCCACCAGCGACTTGACGAACTTCGCGCCGGCGTCCAGCCACGGCGGGCCGGTGTTCCAGTCGTCGACGAAGGCGGGCGCGTGGGAGAGGGCGATGAGCAGCAGCATCACGCCGCGGGCGAGGTCGGGCGCGAGGGACCTGGCGGACGCGGCGGTCCCGAGGTGACAACGAGATATTACGTCTTCAGTCATAGCTGAAAGCTAGATTGCTTTCAGCTCCCCGTCAACTCTTCATCCCGTATTTCCACAGGTCATTGCAATGGCAATGGAGTTGAACGCAAAACGGCGCACTTGCAATGAGATGCCGCTGAAGGCAAACTGAATTCCCCGACCCCAGCCCAGGAGGCGTACCCCACATGCCAGGCGGCAGGCTCACCCACGACGAACGCCGGACCATCGCGCAGGGCCTGGCCGACGGGCTCACCTACTCCGAGATCGCCCGCCGCCTCCAGCGCCCCGTCTCCACCGTCACCCGCGAGGTGACCCGCAACGGCGGGCCCGCCGCCTACCAGGCCGACCGCGCCCACGCCGCCACCGCGGCCCGCGCCCGCCGCGGCACGACCACCCGCCCGCCACGCCCGGCCCCCGCAGACGGGCGCGACCCCGCCACCATCAGGACGCTGGAGGAACGCTTCACCGCGATGCTCGTCGACACCGGCCTCGCCCGCACCCCCGCCCGCGTCCTCGCCGCCCTCTACCTCACCGACAGCGGCACCCTCACCGCCGCCGAGCTCGTCCAGCGCCTCCAGGTCAGCCCGGCCTCCATCTCCATGGCCGTCGCCCAGCTCGAACAGCAGCAGCTCATCCGCCGCGACCGCGACCCCCGCCGCCGCCGCGACCGCTACGTCATCGACGGCGACATCTGGTACCAGTCCTGGCTCGCGAGCGCCCGCCGAAGCGCCCACCTGGCCGACGTCGCCCACGACGGCGCCCAAGCCCTCGGCCCCACCACCCTGGCCGGCGCCCGCCTCAGGAACATGGGCCGGCACCTGCGCCAACTCAGCGACGACATGATCCGCGCGGTCGAGAAGCGGCGCGAGACCCCTCTTGAGGACGAGTAGGCGAGCGGCGGGCCTCGACGGGCCATAGGGTCCCCGCATGACGGAAACGCCCGCCACCGGCCAGTTGCACCACGTCGAGCTCTGGGTCCCCGATCTGGCCCGCGCCGAGGCGAGCTGGCGGTGGCTGCTGGAGCAGCTCGGCTACACCCTCCACCAGAGCTGGCCGGACGGGCGGAGCTGGCGTCTGGGGGCCACGTACGTCGTCATCGAGCAGTCCCCCGCCCTCACCGCCGCCCGCCACGACCGGCGCCGTCCCGGGCTGAACCACCTGGCCTTCCACGCCGGCACCCGTGACCGGGTGGACGCCCTGGCCGGGCAGGCGCCCGCGTACGGATGGACGCTCATGTTCGCCGACCGGCACCCCTATGCGGGTGGCGACGGGCACTACGCGGCCTACCTGGAGGATCGGGACGGGTTCGAGGTGGAGCTGGTGGCAAGGCTCTGAAGAGCGGGTGGACAGGGAGGCGCGGGCGGCGGCATCATGACGTTCATGATCTATGGAAAGGGCGGCCACCGCCCCAGCCGGTGAGGCCCGGCACGAGGAAGCCGAGCGACGGCGGTGACCGGCTCACCTTCCTGGCACACGCGATCTCCATGTCCGACAGGCACGGCCCCGGTCCCTGGCCGCCGCAGGCCATGGCGGACCTTCCCGACGAGCCTCCTCGCCCGGACGGCGTCCCGTACATGCCTTCCGTGGTCATGGACGGCGTCCGCACCCATCACTTCGCCTTCACGCCCGACCGCGACACCGCCCGAGAGGTCGCCGGGCTGCTCCAGGAGCGGGTTCCGTACCGGAGGCTGCACGACCGCCTCGCGGACGCCGGCGCGTTGCAGCTGAGCGACGAGCTGGTGCGGGAGCTGGTGGGCAGGCAGCTGGGCCGGCGGCAGGTGTACGAGGCCGGCCGGTGGCTGGCCGAGCACGGCACGCGGCGCGAGGCCGTGAAGATCGGCATCGTGCTGGTCGGCGTGTCCGGCAGCGAGCGGGACCGCGAGCTGCTGCTCCTGCTCGGCACGCTGGAGGAGTTCACCCTGTACGCGGTCGTCGCCCTGCTGCGCACCCAGCCGGCCGGGGAGGGGGAGCGGGCGGTGTACGAGCTGGCCAGGCGGGTGAGCGGCTGGGGCCGCATCCATGCCGTCGAACGCCTGGAGGACACCGACGACCCCGAGATCAAGGCGTGGCTGCTGCGCGACGGCTTCCGCAACGGCGTCATGGACGAGTACCTGGCGCCGCTCGCCGCCACGACCGGCGACCTGTACGCGGCGCTGCTCGACCCGGAGCCGGACGAGGCGCTGGTGGACGGCGCCGGCGGCATCCTGGCCGCGCTGGCTCGCGGCGAGGGCGGGCCGACCACGGGGCTCAGCGCGTACGGCGAGGCGGTGCCCGCCCTGGCCCGCTACGCCGACCTGGCCGCGTCGGGACGGGCCACGCTCCAGCGCCTCGACCACCTCCTGACCATCCGCCGGCACCTGCACCGGCCTCCCGGGCACTGGCTCGACAGGGACGTGGCGGCGCTGCGGCGGCGCTACTCGGACGCGATCGGGCAGCCGCGCTGGACCGAGCCGGCGCTGGCGGGGGTCCAGGATCCCGAGGGGCCGGGCTTCGACCTGGCCCGGCGCTGCGCGTCCAAGCTGGGCCTGCCGATCCTGCCGCAGCTCGTGGCGCGCCTCCGCGTGGACCCCGCCGACGACGCGACCTGGCAGGACGTCCTCGGCCTGGCTGACACCGGCACGCTGGTCGCGCTGGCGGAGGAGCTGCTGCCGCTGGACGCCCTGGCCCGCGGGCCGGCCGAGCGGGTCGTCGTCGGCAACGGACACGAGCGCGCGCTGGAGCTGGTGGTGACGGAGCTGGAGTGGCACCCCGGCCTGGGCCTGCCGCTCATCCGGGCGGCGCTGGCCGGCCGGGGCGTCCGGGCCCGCCGGTGCGGGCTGCGGGCGGTGCGCGCCTGGCTGCGCCCGCCGGAGGAGGCGGTCGCGTGGGTACGGGCGGCGCACGCGTCAGAGCCGGACGCCGAGCTGCGCGCCGCCATGGCCGTCTTCTTGGACGGGCTCCGGCGAGAGACATGACCGCCTGAGCCGGGGCGGCCCCGGCCACGTACCGGACAAAACCGCCATGGCGTGACGAATCAGGATTCGACGCCACTTCACTCTTAGTTCAGGAAATTGTCAGACATCAGCATGAAGCCGGTATAACGTCTGCCTTTGATCACCGAACGTCGAAGACGGGGTACCGCACCAATGCGCAAGGTCCTGACACTCACCCTCGCCGCCACCTCCGCCCTCTCCCTCCTGACCGCCACCCCGGCCACCGCCGCCGACCGCCCCCGGGACCTCCCGTCCGAGGTCTACGGGGGCGCCTGGACGGCCGGCCACGTCCAGGGCATGGCCATCGACCAGCGCAAGGGGTTCATGTACTTCTCCTTCACCAACCTCCTCGTCAAGACCGACCTCCAGGGCAAGCTCGTCGGCTCCGTCACCGGCTTCACCGGCCACCTGGGCGACCTCGACTTCAACACCCAGGACGGCCGCGTGTACGGCTCGCTGGAGTACAAGGAGCAGGAGTCGTTCTACATCGCGATCTTCGACGTCGACCGCATCACCGCCCCCGACATGGACGCCCAGACCACCGACGTGGTCAAGACCGTCTACCTCAAGGAGGTCGTGGACGACTACGTGGCCGACATGAACGGCGACGGCACGTTCGACGGCAACGTCGGCAACACCCCCGACCACCGCTACGGCTGCAGCGGCATCGACGGCGTCTCCTTCGGCCCCGAGTTCGGCAAGAAGCACGGCAAGCGGAAGCTGACCGTCGCCTACGGCATCTACGCCAACACCACCCGTCAGGACAACGACTACCAGGTCCTGCTCCAGTACGACATCCAGCAGTGGAAGGAGTACGAGCGCCCGCTGACCGAGAGCGACCCGCACAAGAGCGGCCCCGAGCGGGTGGACGGCAAGTACTTCGCCTACACCGGCAACACCACCTACGGCGTCCAGAACCTCCAGTACGACGAGCACACCGGCAACTGGATGATGGCCGTCTACAAGGGCACCAAGCCGCAGTTCCCCAACTACCCGTTCTTCATGGTGGACGGCGGCGCCCGCCCCAGGACGGGCGAGCTGGCCGGCCAGCCGCAGGCCGAGCGCGGCAAGCTCCTCACGCTGGCGCCCGGCGGGCTCCAGGACGCGGCAACGGGCGTGCGCGGCTGGCAGTTCAACGGCGAGTACGGGCTGATCTCGCTCGGCGGCGGCCGCTACTACGTCGCCAAGGCCGACAAGGTGACGGAGGACGGCGTCTCCAAGCACACCGGCACCGCCCAGCTCTACCGCTGGACCGGCCAGTCCCCGACCCCGTTCGAGCGCCTCGGCTGACCGCGCCGCGCGGTCTCCCTCACCTCCGCATGACCCGCCTGCGGACAGTCACTAAGGGCTGTTAAGGTCGTTCCTTATCTCTCGAACGAGTAAAGATTTCTGCCTGGGAGGGTCATGCGGACCGCTGGGAAGATCGCGATCATCACGACGGTGCTGGCCGGAGCCGCCGTTCCGATGACGGCCACGGCGCAGGCCGCGCAGGGGGCGTGGGTGGCCTACCACAACCTGAGCGCGAGCCAGAGCGTCGCCCGGGTCAAGCAGCTCAAGGACCAGGGCTACCGGCCGATCACGGTGAACGTCTCCGACGGGGAGCGGTACGCCGCCGTCTGGGTCAAGGGCGGGTCGTCCAACGAGTGGGGCATCTGGCAGGGCATGTCGGCCGGCGGGTTCCAGAAGCGGTTCGACGCCGGGCTGAAGGAAGGGGCGCAGCCGGTCAGCGTCTCGGCCACCGGGCCCGCCGACTCGGCCGTGTTCACCGCCGTCTTCGAGAAGAAGTCCGGCGCGTTCCTCGCCAGGTCCGGCCTCACCCCGTCCGCCTTCGCCACCGCCAACAAGCAGGCCACCGCGAAGGGGCTCGCGCTGACCTCCGTGGACGCGTACGGCACCCCCGACGACGTCCGGTACGTCGGCGTGTGGAGCGCCAACAGCGGCGGCGCCTGGTACTACACCTACGGCAAGTCGCTCAAGCAGCACGAGGCCGAGGTGCACGCCAAGAAGGAGAAGGGGTTCCGGCCGGTCAAGGTGGCCGTGGCGCCCGACGGGACGTACACGGCGGTGTGGCGCAAGGACGGGGTGAAGTCCTGGGCGCACTACGTGGACATGAGCGCCGCCGGCTACCAGCGGCGCTTCGACGAGCTCAAGGGCAAGGGGCTCGCGCCGGTGCAGGTCAACGCGGAGAACGGCAAGTACGCCGCCATCTGGCAGTAAGAACCCGGGCCAGAGGCGGCCCGGCCGCACCGCGGTCTCCTGGGGGCAGCACTGGCGGCCTCACCGGGTCAGGATGCGGACGTCGCCCGTGGTGCTGGCGGCCGAGATCCTGCGCTTGCCGTCCCGGTCGTTCTGGACCTCCGAGCGCGTGCTCCCGTCCTTGCTGCTCGCCGTCACCGCGTACGTGCCGGAGGGGACCCTCGCCGTCACCCCGCCGTCCTTCGACTGCAGGTCGAGGGTGGTCGGCGGGGTGGCGAAGGCCACGTCGATCGCCCCGTCCGAGGTGCGGCAGCGCATATACGCGGACTTCAGCCCCTGCGCCTTGATCGAGCCGTCGCTGCGCAGCCGCAGCCGCCCGGAGGCGCCGGTCACCTGGATGTGCTCCCGGCTTTTCGCGTCGACGTCCTGGGTGAGGTCGTCGAGGACGAGCCCGTCCGGCACGTCGATCGACAGCCGCACGCCGGGCGGGACCTTGACGTGGTAGCGGGCGCCGCAGTCGCCGAAGACGATGGTGCAGCTGGCTGACAGCCGCAGGGCGCCGTCCCGCAGTGACCACGAGGGGGCGTCGGCCGCCTTGCCGCGCACCCAGCGCTCCACCTGCACGGTGCCGGCGCTGCCCGGGAGGACGCGCACGCCGCCCAGGGACGCGTTGATCTTGAGGTCGGTCCCGCTGAAGGGGAACGACTGGGCGGCATGGACCTCTTCAGCCTCCAGGTCCATGCCGCAGCCGGCGACCACTGTCGCCAGGAGCGCCGCACATGCCGCTGATGCCGCGATTCGCCTCATGGCACCGATCGTGGCCGAACGGCCCGGCCGGGCCATCGACCGTCCGGCCGACCCGCTCCAAGCCCGCCTCGGCCATTCGGCCAATCGCGTTACAGCGCCGACAGCAGCGCGTTCACCTGACCCAGCGGATCGGCGCCGAGCGGCCGCACGACGACCGTCGTGGCCCCGGCCACCCACAGGCTCTTGACGAACGCCGCCGCCCCCTCGGCGCCGCCGGACGCCATCGCGACGTCCTCGGGCGGCACCCCCAGGAACCCGGCCTGCCCGGCCACCATCGCCGCCACCTCCTCGGCGCTGTCGGAGCCGACGCGCAGGAACGTGAACACGACCAGCTCGTGATCCTCGCCGGCGCCGATCGTCTTGATGATGCCGGGCACCTGGCCGGGCCCCACGCCCTCGGGCACGATCGTGCCCTGCGCGAGGCGGCCCGACAGCGCCAGCGAGCGCGGGCCCTTGACCCCGGCCAGCACCGGCGGCGGCTCGGCCGGCGGGTGCACCAGGGACACCTCGTCGAGGTGGACCTCCTTGCCGTGCAGGGTGACGCTCTCGCCGCGCAGCAGCGCGCTCACGGACGTGATCGTCTCCTCCAGGAGGGCGAGCGGCGAGGCGGGCGCGGCGCCGACCTGGCGCATCCAGTCTTGTACGCCGTGCCCGATCCCGGCCGCCAGCCGCCCCGGGTGCACGCGCGCGAGGTTGCCCAGCTCCATCGCCAGCAGCATCGGGTTGCGCAGGGGCGCGGGGGCGATGCCGAGGCCGACGCGCAGCCGGGAGGTGACGGCCAGCGCGGTGGCGGCCGAGGTGAGGCCGCCCGTCCAGCCCAGGTCCTCCACCACCCACAGGTCGTCGACGGTCGTCTCGTCGAGCGCTTTCGCGAACGGGACGAGCTGCTCGGGCGGCAGCCCCCGGTCGAACATGACGCCGAGTCTCACGATGCCCTCCAGTAGTAGCGGAACAACCGTCCGGTCTCCGAGTATCCAGCACGCAGGAAGGCGTTGGCGGTGGGGACGTTCGCGACGTCGGTGGCGGCCACGACGCGCTGGAGGCCGGCCTCGGCGAGCGTTCGGGTGCCCCGGGCGAGCAGGTCGTCGACGTAGCCGTGGCCGCGGTGCTCGGGCACCACCCCGATGTAGGCGATCGAGTGGTCGTCGGGCGCGACCAGCCCGACGGGGGACTCGCCGAGGTAGCCGATGACGAACCAGCCGGGCTTGGCCTTGCGGTTCATCAGGTCGTCGTACATCCAGCGGGCCTCGTGCTCGGCGCCCGACGTGGCCAGCTCGACCTGCGTGTCGTGGTCGAGCGAGCCGTGGGAGATGCGGACGAGCAGGTCGATCACCTCGGCCGGGTCCATGCGGCGCGCGGGACGGTACGTCAGCCTGCCCGGGTCGTCGGGGACGCCGCCCACGGCCACCCACTCCAGCAGCAGCCGCTCGACCTCCATCACGAACCCGGCCTCGAGCAGCGCCTCGTGCTCGACCGCGCGATCGACGGCGGGGTCGAGCCCGGGCTGGAGCGAGATGTCGTGGATCACCTTGGTCAGGCCCATCGCGGCGAGGCTGCGGCGCAGCAGGCCACCGGCGGCGACGGGGTCGGGGCCCGGGTCGAACTGCCAGACGATCGCCGGATCCGAGCCCGGAAAGGGCGCCCAGTAGGCCAGGCGGGCCTGCCCTTCCGCGAAGCACCACTCCGGCCGGGTCCTGCCCTCGTCGAAGGCGGCGCGGAGCTGGGATCGAGCAGGCTCGGGGAACTGGTCGAACAACGTGAAAGCCTCCGCACCTCAAGGGGGCTCTCCCGCGACGCCCGTGACGTCGGCACGGCTCGGGGGAAGGTGTGCCCAACATGACATGACCATGTTCTCGCACACCTCTTACCGGTTTCGCCCGTGCTCGGCGAGGTGCTGCTCAGGCGGCGCTGGCCAGCGCGGCGCGCGCCTCGGTGAGGGAGTCACTCGTCTCGAAATGCCGGTCGAGATTGGTGATGGTCAGCAAATGGCGGATCATTCCGGGCGCGAGGACCAGAATCATGCGCCCGTTGAACTCCTGGACGTGATTGAGCGTGGACACCAGCACGCCGAGCCCCACCGAATCGCAGAACGGCACTTCCGTCAGGTCCACGACGACGTTGAGCGGGTCGGCGGCCGCCAGGGCCTGCTCGAGCTCCGCGCGCAGCCGGGGCGCGCCTGCCACGTCGAGATCACCTGTGACGTGCAGAACCGTACAGGGCTCCTCCCGCCAGTGTCTGACCACCATGGGCCTCACCTGCCCGACGCCTAGATAATTATGCCTATTTCTTACATATGTTCTCCATTGCCGTTTTGGTGGTTGGTGTAACGCTCGGCCGAGCAGTTGGGGTCCCCGTTGACTTCTGTTGCTGGACTTTCAGCTGGTCGCTGCCCAGAATCAGCTCGATCCCGTCGAGCTCCACCTTGCGCAGCTCCGCCCCCGGAATGGCGGCGGCCACCACTTTCGCCTGCGCCTCGAAACCGTCGCCGTAACGGACGAACGTCTGCTTGTAGTCCTTCTTCGAGGTGTTGCCCGGCTTGCCGGGCACCTTGAACCCGTAGGCGACCAGGTCGTCCTTCATGCGGGCCGCCAGGCCGGTGATCAGCGTGCCGTTCTTGACCTCGAGCGTGATCTGGTCGGAGGTGACCGCCGACGGCTTGGCGGAAGCGGAAGCGGAGGCCGAGGCGGACGGCGTGGGCTTCGTGAGGTCCTGGTCCGCGTCGATCCTGGCGAACAGGTCGCGGGCCGCCTGCTTGTCCCACAACACCGCCGACTCGCCCGTGGGCGCCTTGAAGTCGACGTCGGCCAGCGGCACCTCGGCGAACTTCACGTCCGACAGCGACACGTCGCGCATCTGCGTGGCCAGCCCGAGCAGCCCGTCGTCGGGGTCGACCTTCACCGTGCTCAGCGTCGACTGGATGAACGAGGCCAGCTTGGCCGGGTTCGCCAGCGTGTCGGCGCTCAGCGCCCGGTTGAGCAGGGCCGAGATGACCTGCTGCTGCCGGTCGATGCGGTCGAGGTCGGAGCGGGCGGTCGCGCGGGTGCGCGCGTAGCCGAGCGCCCGCACGCCGTCGAGCTGGTGGGTGCCGGCCGGCAGGCTGAGCGCGATCTTGGTGTCGTTGATCGGTACGGGCGTGCAGACGGTGACCCCGCCGAGGGAGTCGACGACGTCGATGAAGCCCAGGATGTTGACCTCGATGTAGCGGTTGATCTCGAGCCCGGTGGCCGCCTCGACCGTCTGCTTGGCCAGCTTCGGCCCGCCGAACTGGTACGCGGAGTTGATCTTGTGCTCGCCCTTGCCCGGGATCGTCGTCCACGTGTCGCGCGGCAGGCTCACCACCGTGACCTTGCTGTGGTCCTCCGACAGGTGGATGACCATCATCGTGTCGGTGCGCTGGCCGCTCTCACGGCCCAGCTTGAGCCGGTTCTGCTGCTGGCGGGTGAGGTCGTCGCGCTTGTCGACGCCGACCAGCAGGATGTTCTCGGCGCCCGTCGAGGCGGGCGCCGTCACGCCGGCGTCGACCGTGCCGATCTGGCGCGGGGTCGCCCACACCACGCCCGTGGCGAGCAGCACGCCCGTGGACAGGAAACCGGCGACCAGGACGTTGCGGCGGCGGGCCTTGGCACTCCTGCGCGGCGGCCTGCGAGTGCGGACGGGTGTCGTCAGCTTGACGCCGCCGTAGGCGTCTCCGCCCACGAGCACACCGCCGTCCTCCTCGTCCGGGTCGCGCATACCGTCTCCCTTTTGTCACCCCGGAGGATCGGCCTTTCGATTGCCCTCCTCCCACGGTCGTACAGTAGCGTGAGCCCCGCCATGAAGCAGTTCCCCGACTCGCCGCACGCGCCCGCGCAGACGCGCGGCTGGCCCCCCATCTCCGTCGTCATGCCGGTCCTCAACGAGGAACGGCACCTCCGCGAGGCCGTCGAGATGGTCCTCGCCCAGAGCTACCCCGGTGAGATCGAGGTCGTTCTCGCCGTGGGTCCGTCCCAGGACCGCACCCAGGAGGTCGCCGACGCCATCGCGGCGGCCGACCGCCGGGTGACGGTGGTGCCCAACCCGACGGGCCGCACCCCCAACGCGCTCAACGCGGCCATCGCCGCCTCCCGCAACGGCATCATCGCCAGAGTCGACGGGCACGCCATGCTGCCCCCCGACTACCTGCGCGTGGCCGTCGAGACGCTGGCCGAGACCGGCGCCGACAACGTGGGCGGCATCATGGCGGCCGAAGGCGTCACGCCCTTCGAGCAGGCCGTCGCCTGCGCCATGACGTCCAAGATCGGCGTCGGCGCCGCCGCGTTCCACGTGGGCGGCACGCCCGGCCCCGCCGACACCGTCTACCTCGGCGTCTTCCGCCGCTCCGCGCTCGACCGCGTCGGCGGCTACGACGAGCACTTCCAGCGCGCCCAAGACTGGGAGATGAACCACCGCATCCGCCAGACGGGCGGGCTGGTGTGGTTCCAGCCCCGCATGCGGGTCTCCTACCGGCCCCGGCCCAACGTGAAGGCGCTGGCCAAGCAGTACTTCCACTACGGGCGGTGGCGGCGGGTGGTCGCGCGCACCCACGAGGGCACCATCAACCTGCGCTACCTCGCCCCTCCCGCCGCCGTGCTCGCCATGCTGCTCGGGCTGGTCGTCTCGCCGTTCTTCCCGTGGGCGCTGATCGTGCCCGGCGGGTACGTCCTGGCCATCGTCGCCGGGTCGGCGCTGACCGGCGGCGGGCTGCCGCTGAGTGCGAAGCTGCGGTTGCCGCTGGTGTACGCCACCATGCACTGCTCGTGGGGGTGGGGCTTCCTCACCAGCCCCAAGAAGCTGGCCCGCCCACCCCGCTGACCCCCTTCCGTCCGCCGCGCCGGACCCCCCCTTCCGTCCGTCCCCCCCCCCCGCCGTACTACGGCGGGGTCCTTTTTGGGGAGGAAAGCGCAGCACGCTGCGGAAGCCGCTGTGCGCGGGAGGCCAGGGCCCGGCGGGGTCAGTGGCCGGAGAAGACGCGTTCCACGGCCGCGTTGAAGCGGGTCAGGGCGTCCGGGTACTCCGGGCCCAGCAGGTAGCTCCTGAGCTTGACGCGGGCCCTGGCCAGCGTGTCCTCCCCGTCCAGGAACTCCGCCAGCCCCGACAGGTCCGCGCCCAGCAGCACCCCGGCCTCCGTGCTCGGGTACCGCTCGTGGAAGGCCCGTTCGGGCAGTCCAGCCACGTTCGTCACCGCGTACGGCTTCTCGCTGGCCAGGAAGTCGGCAACCACGCTGGAGATGTCGCTGATGAGCAGGTCGCATTCGTTGAAGCAGTCGTACAGGTGCGGCTCGGGCCCGGTGACGACGAGGTGCCTGATGTGCGGGGCGGTGTCGCCGGTGCGTGAGGGGTGGCGCGCCTTCGACTTGGCCAGCTCGGCCGCCTCGATCATGGCGACGATCTTGCGGTGGGCGCGGGTGGCGCTCTTGTCGCGGTGCCCGGTCAGCGGGTGCGGCTTGTAGATGACGCGCAGCGGCGGCTGGTGGTCGAGGAGCGCGCGGACGATGCGCGGGCCCATGGTGATGAGCGAGGTGTGGAACAGGTCGTCGTTCCAGCCCTCCCAGGTGGGCGCGTACAGGACGGTCCGGTACGGGTGCCCGGGCCCCTCCGTCTTGATGCCCTGGAGCTGGGGCCGCCCGACCTCGTGGATGTTCTCGTCCCTGACGCCCACCTTGGCCCGCCGGTAGCGGTCGCGGCCGGCCGGCCCCGCCACCCACACCTCGTCGTACACGCGGGAGAACGGGTTGAACGACGCCTCCTTGTCGCTGTCGCCGTGGTTGAGGAACGCGCTGCGCAGGGTCGGGATGCGCAGCATGTGGACGTTCCTGCCGACGTTGGCCACGTACAGGCACAGCTTGGCCCCGGCCAGCGCGCGGAAGCTCATCAGGTCGGCCGACGACGGGATGCACACCATCGGCAGCGTCGTGGACTCCAGGTGCCGGGCCATGCCGCGCTCGCGCAGCACGACGATGGCGCGGCGGGAGATGCGTTCGAGGGTGGGCAGCCACATCCTGGCCTGGTAGGCGGCGGCGGTGGCGCCGGAGAAGTAGAGGATCACCTCGGGGCCGTACTTCTCGACCTGCTCGCCGACGACCTCCAGCACCCGGGCGCGGTCGGTGAGCGGTGCGGCGCGGCGCACGTACGGGATGAGCGCGAGCGCCCCCGCCAGGCCCGCCACGAGGGCGAGCGCGGCGCCGGCGGTGGCGGGGACGGCGCCGAGGACGGCACCGAGGACCGGCAGCGCGTCCGCGTACAGGAACGGCACGCTGCGCGGGTCACGCAGCAGCCTGGGCGGCATCCTGGGGATGCGCAGCGCGGAGACGTCGAGGTTGCGGGTGGTCACCGGCATCCTGCTGAGCATCTGGCGCAGCCGCAGCGCCAGCCCCGTGTGCAGGGCGCGCACCACGTGGACGGCCAGCATGCCCGCCGCCAGCGCCGCGAACCACGGCAGCTCGGCCCCCGCCGTGCGCGCGACCAGGAGCAACGCCATCGTCTCCCGGGCCGCGAAGCGCAGCGTGATCCCGAGGTGCACCTTGCCGAGCAGCTCGGGCAGCGGGCGTCCGGCGCGCGGGGCCGCGTACTCGACGAGGTACGAGGCCGCCGCCACCACGCCGAACAGCACCGGCGCCGGCCACAGGGCCGCCACCAGCAGCGCCGGGTAGCAGGCGAGCAGCGCCGCGATCACGATGAGTCTCCTCATGTGATCGCACCGTAACAAGGCTCAGGTCAAGCGCCGTCCACGCGGGCGTCTATGACTTGCCCTGATAGGTCGGAGATGAGGATGTCCAGCGAGGTCTGCGCGACCACGAGCGGAGAGGCGCCGGTATTGACGCAGTTGACCCTGATGCCGTCGGCGGCCCACTCGCGGGCCAGCGCGCGGGTGAGCCCGGCGACCGCCGCCGCGCCCGACTCGTGCAGGGCGCCGGAACCCGGCGGGACGTGCAGCAGGAGGCTGCGGCGCAGGTGGGGGCGGGCGGCCCGGGCCACGTTCAGCGCACCCAGGTGCCCGGCCGCCACCGCGTCGGCCACGGTCTCGCCGCTCGCCCTGGACAGGTCGCCGGAGTGGCCCGTGCCCGCCACCAGCACCACGTGATCGGCGCCGCCCACGTCGTCGAGCGCCTTGGCGACGGAGTCGAAGTCCTCGACCCGCACCCCGTCGCCGGGGGTCAGCACGTGCACGGTGGCGCCATGGGCGGCCGCCTGCGCCGCGACCTCGGTGGCGGCGTGGGCGGCTGCCTCCGCCACCGGCCCACCGCCCCCTACCGTCCCGCCGTACTTCGGCTGAGGTCCTTCAGGGGAAGAAGAGGGTGCGTCTGGCGCGAGGTGCCCGGCCCGAGGGGTGGGTGCGGTGCCGGGCGCGAGGTGCCCGGGTCGAGGGGTGGGTGCGGTGCCGGGCGCGAGGTCTCCGGGTCGCGGGCCGGGGGCGAGGATGACGATCACCTGGCCGGACAGGGCGGTGCGGTCGCCCGCGGGCACAGGCGGCGGGAGGCGGAAGAGGAGGTCGGCGATGTGCAGGTCGGCGGGGTGGGTGACCTTGATGTTGCGTTCGCTGCCCGCCACCAGGTGGATCGGCACCTCGGGCAGGTACCGCAGCACCACCCCGCAGTCGTCGGTGGCGGGCAGGCCGGCGAAGCCGGGGTCGGCCATGGCCAGCTCGTACGCCCGCCGGATCACCGACAGCCGGAAGCACTGCGGCGTCTGGCTGCGCCGCAGCCGGGAGCGGTCGAGCACCTCGCCGATGGCGCCCTCCGGGGTGGCGACGAGGACCGTGTCGGAGCTCGGGATCGCCACGTTGACGGCCTCGTGGGTCTCCAGCGCCCTGACACACTCCGTGATGATCCGGGGCTCCAGGAGCGGGCGTACGGCGTCGTGCAGGAGCACGTTGCACTCGTCGGTGCCGAGCGCCGCCAGCGCCCGCCACGTGCTCTCGGTACGGCTGGAGCCGCCGTCCACGACCTTGCTGACCTTGCGGTATCCGCCCCGGGCGACGATCTCGCGCACCCGGTCGGCGTAGCCGGGGGTCATGAGCACCACGATCTCGTCGATCTCGGGCGCGGCCTCGAACACCGCGAGCGAATGCTCGATGATCGTCCGGCCCGCGACTTCGATGAGCTGCTTGGGCGTGCCGAGCCCGACCCGTTGTCCCACTCCGCCCGCGAGGAGCACTCCTACCGACCGCAGCCGTGAATCCATACCGGCAGCGTAACGGTGCTGTTCCGTGATATCGCGTTGACCTGTCGCTACGCTGTGTCTACGCACCCCCCGAGACCACGTGCTCCACCCCGACCGGGAGGAGACCTGAGCTTTGCCCGACTCATTGATCCGCGAAAGCGCGACCACCTCGGTCCTGCTGCTCGCCACGACTCCCGCGTGCAGGTTGCTCACCGGCGACGGCACGCTGCTCGACCGGCTCGGCGACCAGCTCGCCACGCTGCCCGTGCGCGAGGTCCAGGTGATGACCGCCGCGGGCGGTCTGGCGGCGGACCTGCGCGGGGTCGCGAAGATCGCGCGCACCACGGCGGGCGCCGTGGCGGTGCTGACCGCCGACCTGGTGATCCACACGGAGGCGCTGGCGATGCTGCTGGAGCATCCGGCGCACGGCACGGCCGCGCTGATCTCGCACGACGCGAGCGAGGGCCCGCTGCGCCCGCCGGTGCGGGTGGAGGGCGGCGCGGTCGTGGCGGCGGGCAGCTCGTTCCATCTCGTCCCCGAGTCGAACGGCACGTTCATGGGCGTGCTGCAGACGGGGGAGGCCGACCTGGCGTCGCTGGCCGACGTCGCCGAGGAGCTGGCGGAGCTGGCCGACGCGGGCAAGCTCGGCCCCGTCACCCCCGTCGAGGCGGTGGACCTGCTGCTGGTCGGGCTGGTCAGGTCGGGGGTGAGGGTGCGGGCGGCGAGCATCGGGCGGCTGCGCGCCGACCGGGTGACCGGCCAGAACGCCGCCGACGCCGCCCTGGCGAGGCTGGCCGAGGTGGACGAGGCCAGGGTGCGGCTCGACGCCTCCGTGAAGGAGGACGACGGCTTCTTCGCCACGTTCTTCGTCTCCTCCTGGACCCGCCACCTGATCAAGCCCAGCGTGCGGCTCAAGCTCAGCCCCAACACCGTCACCGGCGTCTCGGCGGGGCTGGCGCTGCTGGCGGCCGTCTGGTTCTCGGCGGGCAGCGAGGCCGGGCGGCTGGCGGGGGCGGGGCTGCTCTACCTGTCGTTCGCGCTCGACTGCCTCGACGGGCAGCTCGCCCGCTACACGCGGACGTTCTCGCCGCTGGGGGCGTGGGCCGACGGCATGTCCGACCGGCTCAAGGAGTACGCCGTCTACGTCGGCCTGGCCTTCGGCTCCGCCGCGCCCGACATCTGGTACCTGGCGGTGGCCGCGATGGTGCTGCAGGTCGTCCGGCACGCGATCGACTTCACGTACGCGGGCGCCGTCACCGACGCGGCCCGGGTCGGCGCCATGTGGGGCAGGCCCGCGCGCTCGCTGCTGGAGTCGCAGGACGTCCGCCGCGCCCCGGGCGGCGTGCTCAAGCTCGCCCGGCGGCTCGAACGCGACACGATCGCCCGCTACCTGAAGAAGATCATCGTGCTGCCGATCGGGGAGCGGATGGCCCTGATCGCCGTCACGGCGGCGCTTTGGGACGCCCGGGTCACGTTCGTGGCGCTGCTCTGCTGGGGCGGCGTGGCGGCGCTCTACCAGCTCATCGGACGGATCGCGAGGTCCGCGAGGTGATCGCGGCCCCCACCACCAGGATCGCGAGGTCCGCGGTGATCGCGGCCCCCATTACCAGGATCGCGAGGTCCGCGAGGTGATTTCGGTCCACATGACGCCCGTTCCCGGCAGCACGGTCGTGGCCTACCGCGACGACGGGCCGCTCTCGCGCGCCATGGGGCTGCTCGTGGCCGGGCAGCTCCCGCCGCTGCCGCCGGTGCTGGCCGGCACGTTCGTCACGGGCGTGCTGCTGATGCTGGGGGTGGCGGGCACCGACGGGCTGGCGGTGTTCGCGCCGGCGGTGACGCTGCTGCTGGCCGGGCCGGGCAGCACGCATCCGCACGACGGCAGGTTCGACTGGATCGTCCCGCCGATCCTGCGGCTCATCGAGTACACGTTCATCGCGGCGTGCGGGTTCGCCCACGAGGTGCACCCGCTGTTGATCTTCGCGTTGCTCGGCGCCCTGGGGTTCCACCATTACGATCTGGTCTACCGGTTGCGCCAGCGCGTCTACCCGCCCGCGTGGCTGCCCACCCTGGGGCTCGGCTGGGACGGGCGGATGATGGTGGTCTCCCTGGTCGCGCTGTCGGGCTGGCTGACCGGTGGCTACGCGCTGCTCGCGATCTACCTGTGGGCGCTGTTCGGCTGGGAGAGCCTGACGTGCTGGCTCGCCGCGCCCCGATCCGGGGTGGAAGCGACCGATATGGGAACGCAAGACTAACGCCGGATTACCCGCACGGGGGCCAAAGACGAATACTCTTTGGGCCATCGGAGTCATGCTCGACTGAGGAGTGCACGTTGCTGGGAATGGTTCTGGCCGCTGGAGCCGGACGACGCCTGCGGCCGTACACCGACACGCTGCCCAAGGCGCTCGTGCCGGTCGACGGCGAGACCACGATCATGGACATCTCGCTGCGCAATCTCGCCGAGGTGGGCCTGCGGGACGTCGTGGTCGTCGTCGGGTACGCGGCGCAGGCCGTACACGAGCGTAAGGACGCCCTGGAGGAGCGGCACGGCGTCAAGCTCACCCTCGTGCACAACGACAAGGCGGAGGAGTGGAACAACGCCTACTCCCTGTGGTGCGCGCGCGACTACTTCGCCCAGGGCGCGCTCCTGGTCAACGGCGACACCGTGCACCCCGTCTCGATCGAGAAGACGCTGCTGGCCGCCCCCGAGACCAGCGACATCCTGCTCGCCGTCGACAACGTCAAGCGGCTGGCCGACGAGGAGATGAAGGTCACGCTCTCGCCGGAGGGCTCGCTGCGCCGCATCACGAAGCTGATGGACCCGGCCGAGGCGTACGGCGAGTACATCGGCGCCACCCTCATCAGGCCGGGCGCGGCCGACCGGCTGGCCGACGCGCTCAAGGCCACGTTCGAGCGTGACCCGCAGCTCTACTACGAGGACGGTTACCAGGAGATGGTCGACCGCGGCGAGGTCATCCACGCCGCCCCCATCGGCGAGGTCGACTGGGTCGAGGTGGACAACCACGACGACCTGGCCAAGGCCCGCGCCATAGCCGTTCACTACTGAGGGGGCGCGGATGCCGCTTCTAGCGAGGATGTTGCCGGCGCCGCTGACCATGGACGTCAGGCGCGGCGCGGTCGCCCAGCTCGGCGCCCTGCTGGCCGACAGCCGCGTGGCGACCTCCGGCAGGGTCGCGGTGGCCGTCGGCATGGGCCAGGGCGACCACATCGAGAGCCTCATCGCGCCCACGCTGGGTGAGGCCGAGGTGTTCAGGGTGGCCGACGGGTCGGTCGACGCGGCCGTCTCGCTCGGCGCCGACCTGCGCAAGGCGGCCTACGAGGTGGTCGTGGGCGTGGGCGGCGGCAAGACGATCGACGTCACCAAGTACGCCGCGTCGCTGGCGGGCATCCCCATGGTGGCGGTGGCCACCAACCTCTCCCACGACGGCATCTGCTCGCCCACCGCCTCCCTCGTCTACGAGGGCGGCAAGGGCTCGTTCGGCGTGCCGATGCCGCTGGCGATCCTGGTCGACCTCGACTTCGTGCACAACGCGCCGGAGTCGCTGGTGCGGGCGGGCGTGGGCGACGTGGTGAGCAACCTGTCGGCCATCGAGGACTGGCAGCTCGGCAACGTCGAGCGCGGCGAGCCGATCGACGGGCTGGCCTGCTCGATGTCCCGCACGGCCGCGGAGGCGCTCATCGGGCGCACCGACTCGATCGAGTCCGACGCGTTCCTGACGGTGCTGGCCGAGTCGCTGATCCTGTCGGGCATGTCGATGGTCGTCGCGGGCTCGTCCCGGCCCGCGAGCGGTGGAGATCATGAGATCCTTCATGCCGTGGATCAGCTCTTCCCCGGCACCTCCAACCACGGCGAGCTCGCCGGCATCGGCGCCGCCTTCTGCTTCTTCCTGCGGCAGGACGACGCCCGCGTCAAACAGGTCGTCGACTGCCTGCGCCGGCACGAGCTGCCGGTCGTCCCCGGCGACATCGGGCTGAGCGCCGAGCAGTTCGCCGAGGTCGTCGCGCTGGCCCCGGCCACCCGTCCCGGCCGTTACACGATCCTGGAGCACCTGCGCATGCAGGACACCGAGATCCGCGAGCGGGTGGGGGACTATGTCCGGGCCTTCGGTAGCTGAGCTGCGCCAGGTGGCGCAGCCGCCCGGCCACCTGGAGCGCAGGAACGGCGAGCACTGGGCGGGCGTGCTCTACATGCGCCGCCTGTCGATCTACGTCACCTGGATGTTCGCCAAGACCTCCGTCACGCCCAACCAGCTCACCTGGGTGATGACCGTGGCGGGGGTCGCGGCCGGCTTCGTGCTGGCGCTGCCGGGGCTGTGGGCGGCCGTGCTGGCCGCCCTGCTGATCCAGGTCTACCTGCTGCTCGACTGCTCCGACGGCGAGCTGGCCCGCTGGACGGGCAAGACCTCGCTGGCCGGCGTCTACCTCGACCGGGTCGGCGCGTACTTCGCGGAGGCGGCGGTGCTGGCCGGGCTGGGCTGGCGGGCCTCCGAGGTGCTGCCCGACTGGTACACCGTGTGCGGCTTCGCCGCCGCGCTCGGCGCCATCCTCATCAAGGCCGAGAGCGACCTGGTGGAGGTGGCCAGGGCCAAGGGCGGGCTGGGGGCCGCGAGCGAGGCGGCGGCCGTGCAGTTCCGCTCCGGGCTGCTGGGGCTGGGGCGGCGGGTGCTGGCCGCCACGAAGTTCCACCGGATCGTGCAGCCGATCGAGCTGTCCATGCTGGCCGTGGTGACGGCGGTGATCGACCTGGTCATCGGCGCCCCGACGGCCACGCGGGTGCTCGTCGTGGCCTGCCTGGTGGCCGCGGCGCTGCAGACCGTGCTGCATCTGATCAGCATCATGGCGTCGAGGCGACTAGCTTGATGCCGGGCCTGGAACCACAAGGGCTTCCCGTCCGTCGTATTGATCGGACCTCCGCCGTTCGGTGGGGGTTCATCGTCGGTTCCGATACGCTTAGCTTCACCATTCCCAGACCATGCAGACCAGCAGACTCGGTGATCATGAAAGAATGCTCCGCTCGTGCTCTCAACGCGTCAGGACAGTGATTCGTTGAAGATCTCGTGCGTCATCCTCACCATGGGCAACCGGGTCGCGGAGCTGAACCGGGCGGTCGAGTCCGCGCTCAACCAGGTCGACGGCGACGTCGAGGTGGTGATCGTAGGCAACGGTGCCGACGTGCCCGAGGTGTCGGCGACGCCACCCGAGGGGTCGGCCGCGGTCGTGAAATCGATCCGGCTCGACCAGAACACGGGCATCCCCGCTGGCCGTAACCGGGGCGTCGAGGAGTGCTCGGGAGACGTCGTGCTGTTCCTCGACGACGACGGCTGGTACGCCAACCCGAAGGTCGTCTCGCACGTACGCGACCGCTTCGCCACCGAGCCCGACCTGGCCGTGATCTCCTTCCGGATCATGGACCCTGACGGCAGCGGCAGCCAGCGGCGCCACGTCCCGCGCCTGCGCGCCGGCGACCCGCAGCGCTCCTCCCCGGTCACCACGTTCCTGGGCGGGGCCTCGGCGATCAGGCGTTCGGCCTTCCTCCAGGTGGGCGGCCTGCCCGAGCGCTTCTTCTACGCGCACGAGGAGACCGACCTGGCCTGGCGGCTGCTCGGCGAGGGCTACCGCATCGAGTACGACGCCGAGACGGTGATGTACCACCCGCAGGTGCCGCCCACCAGGCACGCCGAGTTCCACCGGCTCAATGCCCGCAACCGGGTGTGGCTGGCGCGGCGCAACCTGCCGTGGCCGCTGGCGTTCCTCTACCTCACCAACTGGGTCGTGCTGACGGTGATCCGGGAGCGGGGTGCGTCGGGGGCGCTCAAGGCGTGGTTCTCGGGCTTCTTCGAGGGGTTGCGCACGCCGGCGGGCGAGCGCCGCCCCATGGCGTGGAGCACGGCCTGGCGGATGGTCAAGCTCGGCCGCCCGCCCATCGTCTAGACGTCTCTACACCTCGGTGGCCTCGCCGAAGCTCATCTCGGCGTGCGAGATCGTCGTGCTGAACATCGCCCGCTTGGGCAGCCCCAGCTCGCTCAGCTCCTTGGCGATGGGATGGTTGCCCAGGCGGATCAGCGCCCCGCTGGGCCGCACCCTGGCGCCCTTCGACCGCACGGTCCAGGGGATGCGCCGGGTGATGCCATCGCGGTGCGTGTAGGCGTCGAGCGGCGCCATGGCGGCCCCCGCGGGCACGGGCAGCCCCGGTTTGATCAGCATGTCGAGCACGAGCCGGCCGTCCTTGCGCAGGATGCACCTCTTGTACGGCGACGACAGCCGCAGCTCGATGTCGGCCAGCTCCTTCGGGAACCCCCACAGCGTGCGCCCGGCCTCCAGCGTGAACTGCTGGTCCACCGGCAGCCAGTGCACGAACACCCCGGCCTGCCGCAGCTCGCCCGGCCCCATCGAGCCGGAGGCGCCCGGCGGCCGCACGAGGAAGGCCATGCCGAACTCGTGGTAGGTGTCGAGGTCGCCGTCGCGGTAGTCGACGAACAGCAGTGCGCAGACGGCCTTGCCGGGCAGCACCTCGGCCACGTCGAGCCCTGAGTACGCGATCACCGCCCGGGCGGCGTCGGCACGCACCGGGTAGAGGGCACTGCACACCTCGGCGTCCCTCACTCGTACGGGCATGCTCACCGTCCGGCCCTGGATCTGATGCGATGCCATGACTCCAAGTACATCAACCATGAAGGCGTGTGACCATTCCCGCCCCGGTGCCGTCTACGTGTGATGTGACAACGGACAGACCACGGGGGGCACCATCATCGAGGACTTGTACCGCGAGCACTGGGCGCTCGTGTGCGGGTTCCTCCTGCGCCGGACGCGTGATCCCCACCTCGCCGAGGACCTGGCCCAGGAGACGTTCGTCAAGGCGACCAGGGCGCTGCTGGGCTGGCGCGGGGAGAACCCGGCCGCGTGGCTGCTCACGATCGCGCGCAACGTCCTCATCGACCACGTGCGCCGGACGCGGCGCGAGCTGCCGCTGCCCGAGCCGGACGAGCTGGGCGCGCCGGCCTTCCACGTGGACTCGCTGGAGGTGCGCGACGCCCTGGGCCGGCTGCCGGAGCGGCATCGCCGGCTGCTGGCGCTGGTCTACTTCGAGGGCTTCTCGCTCGTGGAGGTGGCCGCGATGACCGGCAGGAAGCACAACTCGATCAAGACGGCCCTCTGGCGGGCCAGGAACGCGTTCGCCGAGACCTACGGAGTCCCCCATGACTGATGATTTTCCGGAAATGCCAGACTTCGACCCGAAGCTGACCAGGAAGGCCGTCCGCCGAGGCCTGCTCAGGACGACCGCGAACGTGCTGGCGGTGCTGCTGGCGCTCGCGCTCGTGGCCACGATCGGCTCGTCCCTCGTCCAGCAGCGCGGTGACCGGGAACAGCGCATGATGGACGTGCTCGGCACCGCCTTCAAGCTCTACAACCCGGCCTACAACGTGAGCGTGGGTGACTGCTGCGAGACCACGCCGTTGTCGATGTCGTTCCAGGTGACCGCCTCCGCGCTGCGGCCCGTCGGGGGCTTCTGGCCGGATGGAGGCGACACCTACACCATCAGCCAGGACTTCTTCGGGCGTGTGGGCCGCCTGCCCCTGGGCAGTTCCGCCGGCACCCGGCTCTCCATCTCGCTGTTCGACGTCGGTGGCACGCAGGCGCCCAAGGACCAGGTGCGCAAGGTGTTGGCGAGGCTGCCCGACGGGCTCAACGCGCTGGCGGTGGTGGAGTTCGCCACGCCGCTCAAGGAGGCAGAGCTGAAGGAATTCCTCAGCCGGAACAAGGCGTGCGCCGACAAGGTGGTCTACGAGCGCAGGACGAGCTCGCTGCCCATCACCTGGGGCGACACCACCTGGGACCGCGGCGAGCTCCCCGAGGGGAAGCAGGGGTGCGGGGTCGGGCTGGACAACTTCCGGGCCTGGGTCCGCCTGTTGCGCGAGCACGACGACGCGAACCTGCGCAGCTTCGACCTGTCCCTGGCCCGCCTGCGCAAGGCGGCCACGGAGGGCCTGGCCTACGCCTACGTGGACCAGCTCTCCTCGGTCGAGGAGCTGCGCGAGCTCATCGAGGACCCGCGCGTGCGCACGGTCCGCCTGGCCGACGTCACCTTCGACCTCGACCGTCCCTAGACGGCCAGGGCGTGCCGGGTCACGCCCGCCCACGACTCGGCGCGGCGCACGAAAGCCTCGGCGTGGTCGGGCCAGTGGTGGCGCAGCCGCGCCTGCGCGTGCCCCGCCTCGCCCAGCTTCAGCCGCCGCGCCGGGTCCTCCTTCAGGTCCAGGACGGCGTTCAGCACCGCGTCCACGTCCAGCGGCACGACGAGCCCGCACCCGACGCCCTCGACCAGCGAGGCGCCCTGCGGCGTCGTGATCACCGGCAGGCCCCTGCCCATGTAGTCCATGATCTTGGTGGGCGGGGTGCGGACCGTGTCGTCGGCCAGCGACAGCCCGGCCAGCGCCCCCTCGGCCATGCGCAGGGCGTGCCGGTTGGGGACGTACCCGAACCAGTCGAGCAGGCCCACCCGCTGCGCGTCCCGCAGCAGGGGGCGCACGTCGCGGGCGGCGGCGCCGATGAGGTCGAGCCGGATGCCGTGCGGGACCAGCCGCTCGGCCAGCCCGATCAGCTCGCTCACGCCGCGCTCGGCCGACAGGCGGCCGATGTGCACGACCCTGGTGTCGCCAGGAGAGGGAGGGCTGGGCGACACCAGGGTCGCTTCGGGGACCACGGCCGGCGTGATCACCCGGTGGCGCCTTTCGGCGCGGGCGAGTTGCTTGGGGGTGACCTGCTCCCGCACGTCCCAGACGACCGGAGGCCGCCGGTACGGCAGCGCCCGCAGCAGCCGGTGGTCGTGCACGATCAGCAGGTCTGCGTCCCGCACGCCGCGCCTGAGCGCGCTTCGCGCCCGGCCGTAGGAGGCGTGGCGGGCCACGTCGATCGCGGTCAGGCCCATGGCGGGGGTCACGTTGAAATAGGTGAAGGGCGCGACGTAGGTCACCTCGTGGCCCGCGTCGAGCAGCGCCCGGATCTGCCGGTGCATGATCCGGGCGTCCTCGGGATGGTGGACGGTGGTGGCGACACATGCGCGCATGTGTCGATGCTGAGCGCTTACCAGGTCAAAGGCGTTAATGCGGAGGGAACGGCCGCTTAACTTCGTGAGGGGCGCCGATAGAGCCAGGTCAGGCGGGGCTCCAGCACCCACTTGAAGACGGTGCGGGTCTCGGGCAGGCACAGGATGATGGCCAGGGCGAAGCAGCTCGCGCTGATCGCCAGCACGCCCAGCGGCCCGTACAGCCACGGGACCGACAGCCAGCCCATCTCCTTGGCGATCAGCACCGGGATGCCGTGCAGCAGGTAGCAGTAGAGGGTGCGGGTGCCGAGGTCGGTGTACCAGGTCTCCTTCCTGGGCACCAGCGCCAGCACGGCCAGGCACATGGCCAGCGCGCAGACCAGCAGCCCGACGCGCAGGCCGAGCCCCATGTACCAGGACAGGTCGAGGTCCTGGTAGCTGTTCTTGTAGTAGAACGGGCCCAGCTTGGCGCCCCTCGACGCGAGGAAGACCGCCACCGCCGCCGCGCCGAGCAGGACGAACCCCGACACGATCTTGATCCAGCGCCGGTTGAGCAGCTCGAAGTGCTCCGGCTGGAGCACCAGGCCGATCACGAAGAACGGCAGCAGGCCGAAGAACCGGTCCATGCTGAAGTCACCCGAGATCTGCGAGAACCCGGCGAACAGGTAGATCGCGATCGCCACCGGCACGGGATACTTCATCCGCTTCCACACCGGTGTGGACAACCGCCAGAACAGCAGCGCCAGCAGGTACCAGTTGAGCCACGCCGGATCGATGATCGTCAGGCTCCACTTCTGCCCGAGGGCGGTGCGGAGCGCGGCGTAGCCCACCTCGACGATCACGTACGGGACGAGGAACGTGTCGACCAGCTTGTTGGTCTTCGCGTTGGAGTTCCAGAAGTTTCTGGACAGGTAGCCGCTGATCACCACGAACAGCGGCATGTGGAAGACGTAGATGAAGATGTAGGCGGCCCGCGCCGAGTCGGCGGCCAGGGTGGGCACCAGCGAGTGCCCGATCGGCACCAGCGCGATCAGGATGAACTTGACGTTGTCGAGGAACGGGTCGCGCTTGCGCTTGGCCGGCTCGGCCGCCGGCTGCGGCTGCTCCTGACGCCCCTCGCCGGAGTCCGGCCCCTCGGCGATCGCCGCCTGCGGCGCGGTGCGCTCGCCCGGCGCGATGCCGTGGGGATCGGTGGACTCGCTCCAGAACGCCTCCTCCGGCAACGGCCAGCGGGCCCCGGTGTTGGCGGGCCCCTGCTCCTCGGGGCTGCGCTGGGGCGTGGCCGGTGGGGAGAACCTGGTGTCAGACACAGAAGGAGTCGCTCAGCTTCGCTCGGGGCCGGGGAATCACGACGACAACAGGGTCGGGAAAACCCTTGCGGCTTCGTGTCGCGCTGCGTCGCCAACCCGCAACAGACTATCCCGCCCTCGCGGGTCCTGTCTCTCGCAGAGCCGCGAAACGCCCGGTTCCACAGGAGATTTGGAGCCTCAGGTGCACACGTTCTTCTGCTCCGAAGCGGTGATGGAGTTGTTCTTGACGCTGTCGGGCAGCTCGGTGACCTTGACCGAGTCGAAGTCCTCGCCCACCACGAGCTGGATGACCGGCGTGCCCTTCACGGCGGCCCCCGCCGTGGTGGCGGTGGTGCCCGCCGCGGGCGTGTACGGCTGCACGTTGGTGGCCCGCACCTTGCCCGAGGCGGCCTGCGGCTTGGGCAGCACCGCTCCGCCGAGCTTCACGGCGTGGGCGGTCGCGGTGTCGGTCTTGGTGTAGTGGATCTCGCTCTTGGCCAGGCTCGCCCCACCGGGCGGCGCGTAGTTGCCCAGGCTGACGACGTTGTAGCCCTCCTTGGCGAGCTGGTCGGCCACCTCGCGGGCCTTGCCGAAGGTCTTGGTGCCGTTGAGCACCTGGACGCGCACCTGCTGCGGCTTGACCGCGGCGGCCTTGGGCTGGTTGTTCGCGGTCGGCTCCGGGGTCGCGACCTCGGTGTCGGTCCTGATCGCCTTGAACAGCTCGGTGGCGTCCGGCTCCTTCCAGACCACCCGGTTGGGGTCGTCGGGGGCCGGCCCCCAGGGCACGGTGATGAACTTGACGCCGTTGGCCGTCATCTCCTTGGCGCTCATCGCGATGTTGATGAGCTCCTCGGTGTCGTTGGCCAGCTCGGGGTCCATCGTGACCGACTTGCCCGCCGCCGCGACGAACTCGCGCAGCCGGCCCACGTCGGTGAGCAGCTCGCTGCTGGTGGCCTTGGCCACGACCTTGCTCAGGAAGATCTGCTGGCGCTTGATGCGCTGGATGTCGCTGCCGTCGCCGTAGTGGCGCAGGCGCACGTAGCCGAGCGCCTTCTCGCCGTCGAGGCGGCTCTTGCCGGCCGGCAGCACCAGCTTGGACGCCTTGTCGTTGACGGCCGTCTTCAGGCAGATCTCGATGCCGCCGAGGGCGTCGACGATGTTCTTGAATCCGCTGAAGTTCACCTCGACGAAGTGGTTGATGCGGATGCCGGTGAGGGTCTCGATGGTCGAGATCGTGCAGGCGATGCCGCCGGAGTTGTACGCCGAGTTGATCATGTCCCGGCGGGCGGGCATCTCCTGCTTGGTGGTCTCGTTCTTGCACTTGGGGATCTGCACCAGCGAGTCGCGCGGAAAGCTGATGAGCTGCGCCTTGTCCCGGTTGGGGGAGATGTGCATGAGGATGATCGTGTCGGTGCGCTTGCCGCCCGCGTCGGCCTGGCGGGCCAGCGCCTGCCCGTACTTCGCGTTGCCCGCGCCCGCCCGCGTGTCGGAGCCGACGAGCAGCACGTTGAGCGCGCCGGTCGCCGGGGGCCGCGGGTTGATGATGTCTTCCTTGACGCTCTTCTGGTTGATGTTGCCGAGGCTGTCGCGGAAGGCGGCGTAGGCGGTCAGCGTGCCGGCGACCATGACGCCGGTCAGGCCGACGCTGACCCAGGCCAGCACGCGCATCTTCGTCTTCTCGCCGTTACCGCCGCCGGAGCGGTGCCCGCGCGCGGGCCGGTCGTCGGGCGGTGGCGGCGGCGGTGCGGCGGCCGCCTGGCGGCGGGCCATCCTGCTGCCGGGTTGTGTGACGGCCGTCCGGCGGTCCTGCACGGGATCGACTACCGGTACGCCCCTGTAGTCACTCATACGCCCCCTAGCCCTACTCCTTGCGCCGCCGGATTGATCGCTCCGCGCCACGAGACTAGGTCACGTACGGCGTGCACCGAGCCATGATCATGGGGAATGGTCGTGACCCGGACGTGATGTTTCCGCGGCAAAGCATACTCAGAGCCGGACATTGGGTGGAATATCATCGCCAAACTCTTTCGCCCTCGAATCGCCACCGGACTGTCGCAGCAGCTCAGGCCTGATGCTCTGCGCCGCCGCCAGACAGGCCAGGGGCACGGCCGGCAACACGTACCGGTAGTCGAACTCGGCGGCCGCGGCCGGTGTGATCAGCAGCACAACGGCCACCGACCAGGGCACCAGCCAGGCCGGCCCCGCCGCCAGGCGCCTTCCCTTACGCCTGCGGGCGATCGCCGCCACCGGTGGCACCAGCAAGATCGCCAGGAGCACCGGGCCGGGCAGGCGCACCATGCTCTGGTAGGCCCGCAACCACCCGGCGAAGGGCTCCACGATCTCCGTGCCGATCGCACCCTGCTCGTAGAGCTTGGCATACTCGGCGCCGACCTGCGCGGGATAGCGCCCAGGTGGCCCCGGCTCGGTCACCGGAAACTGGTAATAGCCGTAGATCTCGGCGTCGGGATAGATCGGCCGGTCCCACCGGAACGAGCGGGCCAGCTCCTCCAGCACCGAGGCGGCGTAGTCGAGCGGCTGCGCGGTGATCGCCAGCATCGCGAACCTGGCCGCCAGGTCGTCGTTCTCCTTCGAGAACGTGATGCCCGGCCGCAGCACCAGCGGCGCGTCCTTGGCCCAGATGTACTCCTGCGAGGGCGGCCGCCGCTCCGGCGGGCGCGGATCGCACAGCACCTTCACGTCGGGCGGCGGGTCCATCCTGGCGCAGTCGGCGAACGCCATCGTCCGGGCGTACAGGAAGGCGCCGTTCGCCCCGACCAGGCCGACGCGCTGGTAGGTGACGTAGAACCAGGCGCCGTACGCGACGATCGGCACCAGCGCGGCGGCCAGCAGCACGGCGACCGGCCGCAGCCACGCCCCCACCGGCCGCCTCCTGCCGCCGCCCCGCCTGGTCCCCCCCTTGGCCGGCCCGATCCAGCCGCGCAGCACGAACCAGGCCGCCAGCACCACGATCAGCGGCTGGCCGACCGTCCTGGTGAGCGTGGCGGCGGCCAGCAGCAGGCCGATCCCGGCGACCGTCGCCGTCCGGCGCGTCGCGCACAGCGCGACGGCGGCCACGACCAGGAACATGAACAGCGTGTCCGAGACGAGCAGGTGCTCCAGCTCGATCTGGTACGCGTCCAGCAGCACCGGCACCGTGGCCAGCGTCGCCGCCCACCTCGGAGCCCTCCCCGCCACCCTCCTCGCCGTCCGGTAGACCAGCACCCCGGTGGCCAGTCCCAGCAGGTGCTGCGCCGCCGTGACCGCGCCGAACGCGTGCAGGGGCTCCAGCAGCTTGAGGAACATCGAGTAGCCGGCCGGGCGCACCAGGTCGGGGCGGGGCTTGAAGACGGTGACGATGTAGGTGTAGGAGTCGGGGAACCACAGGGCGGGGCGGTAGCCGAGCATCGCCAGGGCCCGCAGCGCGGCGCCCACGGCCAGGACGGCCAGGAACCAGCCGTGCCGGCGCGCGAGCTCGCGCGGGCTTCCGGGCAGGCGCCACCGGCCGCGGCCGGTCTTCGCGGGCTCCCCGTCGCGAGCCTCCGGCCTCACCGCATGTCCTCCCGCTCGTCCGGCAGCGTCCGTCCGTACGCTACCGGCGTTCCGCAGGCGGCCGCGCCGCCACGGCAGGCCCGCACCCCGCGCCGCCACGAACGACCCGCCCCGCGCCACCACGGCGGACCCACGCTCGCGCCACTACGGCGGACCCGCGGCCGCGCCGCCGCCCAGGCCCGCCCCGCGCTCTCGTGGGCCCGGGGTTGGATACGCTCCCGTTCCGATGGAACTCGATCGACCCGGCCGGGTGCTCGCCACGTTGTCCGTGCTGCCCGCGCTGGCCGTCGCGGGCTGGCTGCTGGCGGGGCTGCCGCTGCTGCTGCTCGGCCGGTTCGCCCCGCTGCCCGCCACGCTGCTCGGCGTCCCGCTGGGCGCGCTGCTGTGCTGGGCGGGCGCGCGGAAGGTCCAGGGCACGACGCCGATCAGGGGCGGCTGGTGGCAGGTCGGGGGCGTCGCCGGGGTGGCCGTGGCGTCGGGCGCGGTCAACGCGATCATGCACAGCGAGCAGGTCGCCGTCCGGCGTGACCCCGCCACCTACACCCAGTACGCCGCCTGGATCGCCGCCCACGGCGGGCTGCCCATCGACGTCCAGGCCGGCGCGTTCGGCGGCCCGGATCCCGCGCTGGTGTTCAAGAGCGTCGGCTTCTTCGACGTGGACGGCGGGGTGGTGCCGCAGTTCATGCCGGGGCCGCCGATGCTGTTCGCGATCGGCCACTGGCTGGGCGGGCCGTACGTGGTGCCGGCCGTGCTGGGCGCGCTGGCCGTGCTCACGGTGGCCGGCGTGGTGGCGCGGCTGGCGGGGCCGCGGTGGACGCTGGTGGCGGCGACGGCGTTCGCGGTGAGCCAGCCGATCCTCTACACCTCGCGCACCACGTTCAGCGAGATCCCGTCGCTGATCCTGCTGTTCGGCGGCCTGGCCCTGGCCCACGACGCCCTGGCACGGGGGGAGCGGACCAGGGCGGCGCTGGCGGGGCTGGTGTTCGGGCTGGCGGTGCTGGTCAGGGTGGACGGGCTGCGGGACGTGCTGCCGGTGCTGGCGTTCGCGGGGCTGCTGATCGCCATGCGGCGCTTCCGCCGGCCGGAAGGGGCGCTGGGGCCGCCGCTGCTGCTGGGGCTGCTGGCCGGGGCCGGGCTGGGGATGCTGGCGGCGTACGTGCTGGCCCGTCCCTACCTCTCCTACCTGTCCGGCTCGGTGAAGCCGCTGCTGCTGATCTGCGCCGCCGTCCTGGTGCTGACCGCCGCCGGGACGGCCTGTGCGCCCGCGCTCGTCCGGATCCGCCTGCCGAGATGGGCGCCGCGGACGGGCGCGGTGCTGGTGGTGCTGCTGATGGCGGCCCTGTACGCGCGCCCGTGGGTGCAGACCGTGACCCGGGTCCCCACGAACGAGGACGACCGCCGCACGTTCGAGATGATCCAGCAGATCCAGCGCGCCAACGGACTGCCCGTGGACGGCACGCGGCTCTACTTCGAGAGCTCGCTGCACTGGGTGACCTGGTACGTCGGCGCCCCGGCCGTCCTGCTGGCCACGATCGCGGCCGCGCTGCTGGTGCGCCGGCTGCTGCGCGGCGGCTCGTCGTTCGAGTGGCTGCTGCCGCTCGCGGTGATCGGCTGGACGACGGTCACGACGCTGCTGCGGCCCGAGATCACCCCCGACCATCCGTGGGCGGCCCGCCGCCTGGTCCCCATCGTGATCCCGGGGATGATCCTGCTGGCCGCGTACGGTCTGGCCCGGCTGCGCCGGCTCGCGGACCGGCACGGGCCCAAGGTGCTGAAGTGGGGCATGGCGCCGGCCGTGGCGCTGGTGCTGGTGCCGCCGGCGGTGACGTCGATCGGCACCGCGTTCACGCCGGTCGAGCGGGGCGAGGCGGCGGCGGTCGCGGCGATGTGCGCGCGGCTGCCGGCCGACGCGTCGGTGCTGACGGTGGAGCGGGTCACGGGTGACCGGTTCGTGCAGGTCGTCCGGGGCATGTGCGGCAGGCCGGCGGCGCAGGTGGCCCGCCTGCGAGGGGATCTCGCGCCCGAGGCGGAGGTGCGGCGGCTGGCCGAGCGGGTGCGGGCGGCGGGCCGGGTGCCGGTGGTGCTGGGCGCCGAGGCGGGGCAGGTGTCGCCCTTCGGGGCGCCGGCGCAGATCCTGGAGCTGGTCACGCGCCAGGATGAGCGCTCGCTCACCGAGGCCCCGAACGGCACGTGGTCCCTGCGGATGAACGTCTGGATGGCCATCGCCTGACCGGTTTGCGATGGTTGCCGCATGTCCTACGACGTGGTGTCGTTCGGGGGCGACAGGCGGCCCCGGTGGAGCGCGTGGGCGGCGGCGCGCCGGTGGCCACTGGTGATCCTCGCGGGGGTGGTGGCCGCGCTGGTGGGCGGCGGGTACCTGCTCGGGCGCCCGCCGGAGCCGTCCCCGCCTCCTGACGCGCCGTTCCCGCAGGCGGACGGCGTGCAGATCACCCTGTGCCCGGACTCCGGAGACTCCTGCGAGCCGGGCACGCCCGAGCAGGCGGTGGCCGAGGCGCGGAAGGTGCCCGAGCTGACCTCCGTCACGCTGGTCACGGGCGAGGAGGCGAGGCGGCGGCTGTACGACGCGATCGTCACGCGGGAGCCGCAGTCCCCTGAGGAGGCGCGGTACCGGAGCCTGGCCTACCCGCCGCACCTGCGCGCGGGCCTGCGCGGCCCGGCCGACCTGGAGACCGTCCGGCGCCGCCTCGCCGGGCGGCCGGGCATCGGCCGGATCTTCCTGACCTGGCCCGACTTCTGGGCGGGCAAGGCGCAGGTGGCCGTCGCGCTGTGCGCGCCCCGGCTGGCCTCCTCCGGGACGTGCGGCACGAGCTACGCGACGCGGGCCCAGCGGGACGCGGTCTTCGCCCTGCTGCGCGAGCAGGACGGCGTGGAGGAGGTGTTCCTGGAGGACCGGCCGTTCGCGCTGCGGCTGGCCCGGCACCGGCAGCCGCACCTGCGGTTCACGCTCGGCCAGTTCTCCGAGACGCTGTACGCCCGGCTCGACGATCCGGCGAAGGCACGGGCGATCGCTCAGGCCGTGGTCCGGCAGCCCGGCGTGGCATGGGCCAGACTGGTGAAATGATCCCTGAATCGGGAGCTCCCGCTGGCCCGATGTGGACTCGCCGTCCGGCTGGGCAGAGTACCCTCGACCCCCGTGAGCACGCTTGAGACCCCCAAGAGTGGAACTGCCGTGGAAGAAGCGCCGTACGTCACGATCGTCCTGCCCTGCTACAACGAGCAGGATCACGTCATCGACGAGGTGGAGCGCATCACCAAGGCGATGGACTCGAGCGGCTACACCTACGAGCTGGTCGCCGTCGACGACTGCTCGACCGACGCGACGCTCGCCAAGCTGCAGGAGGCCGCGCCCCACTACCCGCACCTGCGCATCCGCGCCTTCCACCGCAACGGCGGCTCCGGCACCGTGCGGCGCATCGGCACGCAGGAGGCCAGGGGCGAGATCGTGGTGTGGACCGACGCCGACATGTCCTACGCCAACGAGCGCATCCCCGAGCTGGTGCAGATCCTGGAGAAGGACTCCACGATCGACCAGGTGGTGGGGGCGCGCACCAGCGAGGAGGGCTCGCACAAGCTGCTGCGCGTGCCGGCCAAGTGGGTGATCCGCAAGGTGGCCGAGATGCTGGCCGGGCAGAAGATCCCCGACCTCAACTCCGGCCTGCGGGCCTTCCGCAAGTCGGTGGCCCGGCCGTACCTGCGGCTGCTGCCTCCCGGGTTCTCGTGCGTCACGACGATCACGCTGTCGTTCCTGATGAACCAGCACGACATCTACTACCTGCCGACGGAGTACGCGAAGCGGGCCGGCAAGTCGAAGTTCAGCTTCGTCTCCGACGCCTACCGCTACATCCTCCAGGTGCTGCGGATGATCATGTACTTCAACCCGCTCAAGGTGCTCATGCCGCCCGCGTTGTGGCTGGTCGCCATCGGGTTCGTGAAGGGCGTCTGGGACATGATCCAGCACCCGTTCTACTTCCCGGCCAACACCGTCATGATCTTCCTGTCGGGGCTGCTGATCGGGTCGGTGGCGCTGCTGGCCGACCTGATCGTGCGCTCGCGGGGAGAGTGACGGTGCGGATCGCGATCGTCGGCCCGACGTATCCGTACAAGGGCGGCGGGGCGCAGCACACGACCGAGCTGGCGCACCGGCTGGCGGCGCTCGGCCACGACGTGGTGATCGAGTCGTGGCGGGCCCAGTACCCGTCGTTCCTCTACCCGGGCCAGCAGACGATCTCCGCGCCGGAGGGCACGCCCTACCAGAAGACGGTGCGGCGGCTCGACTGGCGGCGGCCGGACGGGTGGGTGGCGGCCGGGCGGCGGCTGCGGTCGGCCGACCTGGTGGTGCTCGCGGTGCTGAGCCCGGTGCAGGTCCCCGCCTACCTGGGCATCCTGTACGGGATCGGGCGCAAGACGCGCACCGTCGCGCTGTGCCACAACGTGCTGCCGCACGAGCGCAAGCCCTACGACGAGCCGCTGATGAAGGCGCTGCTCAAGCGGGTGGACGGCGTGCTCGCTCACTCCGAGCCGCAGGCCGCGCTGGCCAGGGGGCTCACGGCCAAGCCGGTCAGCGTGGCCGGGCTGCCGCCGCACCTGCCCTCGACCTCCGGCGAGAAGCCCGCCGAGGTGGTGCGCCGCCGGCTGCTGTTCTTCGGCATCGTGCGCCCGTACAAGGGCCTGGATCTGTTGCTGCGCGCGCTGCCCGAGGGCATCGCGCTGACGGTGGCCGGCGAGTTCTGGGGCGGGCTCGACGAGACGAAGGCGCTGATCGCCGAGCTGGGCCTCGGCGACCGGGTGGAGCTGCGGCCCGGGTACGTCGCGGCCGAGGACGTGCCCAAGCTGTTCGCCGCGGCCGACGCGCTCGTGCTGCCCTACCGCCACGCCACGGCCAGCCAGAACGTGTGGCTCGCGCACGAGCACGGCCTGCCCGTGATCGCCACCCGCGTCGGCGCGCTGGCCGACCACGTCACCGACGGCGTCGACGGGCTGCTGGTCGAGCCGGGCGACGCCGGGGCACTGCGGGCGGCGATCGAGCGGTTTTACGCCTCGGGCGAGCCGGAGAGGTTGCGGTCGGGGGTCAAGGCGGTCGATCCCGAGCCGTTCTGGTCGGCGTACGCGACGGCGCTGCTCGGTGCCTGACGGCCGAGCACGAACGCGATGCCCGCGGCCGCCGCGTCGGCCAGCGTGAACGCCAGCCGCGACACGATCGCCACCGCGAGCGCGGCGGGCGTGCCGACGATCGGGCCGAGCACGAGCACGAGCGCGCCCTCCCGGACGCCGACCCCGGCCGGCACGACCACGGTCAGGATGCCGGTGGCCCAGGCGAAGGCGTAGGCGCCGGTCGCCACCACGTACAGGCCGGGGTGGCCGGCGACGAGCCAGATGTGCACGCCGTACACGAGCCAGCCGAGCGCCGTCCACGCCACCGCGACCAGCACCGTGCGGCCGGGCAGCACGCTCTCCAGCGGCTCCCTGCGCGCGACGCGCAGCGCCAGGTTGAGGCCCCAGGTGAGCACCTTGGGGTGCAGGCACACGATGATCACCGGGACGAGCAGCACGATGTACCAGGTCTGCCGGACCGCCTCCAGCGTGCCCAGCGTGGCGGCGGCGATCGAGATCGCGACCCCGAGGTTGATCACCAGCCCCAGCGAGATCGTCGCGAACGTGCGCCGCGGCGGGCTGCCGTGGTCGCGCCCGAGCTCCATCATCGCCGCGTACGCCCACACCGCGCCCGGGATGTACTTGCCGAGCTGCCCCACGAACATGATCCGCCCGGCGATCCGCACCGGCACCCGCGTGCCGAGCCCCGCCAGGATCTCCCGCCAGGCCAGCAGCATGCAGAACTGGCCGATCAGCACCGCCGCGAACGAGCCGAGCACCGCCCACGGCGACATCGCCGCCAGCGCGGTGGTGGTGTCGTGCCAGTTGGCGGCCAGCCCGTAGCCGAGGAAGCCGAGCGCGACCAGGGCCAGGACGATGCGCAGCAGGCGGCGGAGCATTGGCTCAGGTTACGCGTGCCCTCCCGGGTAAATCCAGAAGGCGTCGCGGGGGCCCGGAGGTCGGTACGGTGGGGAACCGTGGTGAAGCAACGGGTCGCGCAGCTCGAATACTCGGAGTTCCAGTCCGCCATGCTCGACGAGGCGAAGCGCAGGCGGAAGGCGGCGAAGATCATCGCGGTGCTGGAGCACTTCCACGGGCCGCTCGCCGGGCTGACCGTCGGCGACGTCGGCTGCTCGGCCGGGTTCATCGCCGACGAGCTCGCGCAGGCCGGGGCCAAGCACACGCTCGGCATCGACATCGACGTGCCGGGGCTGCGCAAGGCGGCCGACCGGTTCGGTGAGCGGGTGGCGTTCGTCTGCGGCGACGGCACGGCGCTGCCGTTCCCCGACGGCTCGATCGACGTGCTGGTGTTCAACCACATCTACGAGCACGTGGTCGACCCCGACGCGGTGGTGGCGGAGATGCGCCGCGTGCTGTCCGACGACGGGGTGCTCTACCTGGGGCTGGGCAACCGGCTCGGGGTGATGGAGCCGCACTACAAGCTGCCGTTCCTGTCGTACCTGCCGCCGGCGCTGGCCGACCGCTACGTGCGCGCGTTCGGGCGGGCCGACCACTACTACGAGCGGTTCAGGACGCGGCGCGGGCTGCGCCGGATGGTGCGGGCCTTCCATGTGTGGGACTACACGCTTCCCGTGCTGGCCACGCCCACCAGGTTCGCGGGGGGCGAGCTGTTCCCCGGGGTGCTGGGGAAGGTGGTGCGCACGGTGCTGTCGCGGATGCCGCGCGAGGTGCTGAGGCTGCTGCTGCCGGTCGTCCCGACGTACCTGTGGGTGGCCACCAAGACGCCGCGCCGGCCGGTGGGGCCGCGGCTGCCGCAGCCGCCCGAGCGGGTGCGCCCGTGGTGAAGGCGCCCGTGGAGCCGGTGCCGCGCCGCTCGCTGGCTCGCCGGCTGGTGAGGTACGGCTTTCTGGCCGTCGCGCTCGGCTTCGGCACCTGGGCGGTGGCCAGGGAGTGGGACGCGGTGGTGGCCGGGTTCGCCCGGCTGTCGTGGGGGGCGCTGGCCGCCTCGCTGGTCGCGGTGGTGGCCGCGCTGCTCGGGGCCATGCTGACCTGGCGCACCCTGCTGGCCGACCTGGGCTCGCCGCTGCCGGCGCGCCCGGCGGCCAAGGTGTTCTTCGTGGGCCAGCTCGGCAAGTACATCCCGGGCGCCGTCTGGCCGGTGCTGGCCCAGATGGAGATGGGCCGCGACCTCGGCGTGCCGCGCTCCCGCAGCGCGGCGGCGTTCTTCCTGATGATGCCGATCCAGCTCGCCACCGGCCTGCTGGTGACGCTGGTCACGCTGGGCTGGGACCGCTACGGCTGGCTGCTGCTGTTCGTCCCGCTGCTGCTCGTCCTGCTGGAGCCCAAGGTCATCAACGCGGTCATCGGCCAGGTCCTGCGCCGGCTCAGGCGCGAGCCGCTCGAACGCCCGCTGACCAGGCGCGGCATGCTGACCGCGCTCGGCTGGGCGCTGGCCGGCTGGCTCGCCTACGGCGTGCACCTGTACTTCGTCGCCCCGCAGGGCGGCCTGATCTTCGCCGTCGGGGCCTTCGCGCTGTCGTGGTGCCTGGGCATCCTGACGTTCGTGATCCCGGCGGGCGCGGGTGTCAGGGAGGCGGCCATGGTGGCGGTGCTGGCGCCCCATCTCGACTCCGGTGCCGCGATCGCGGTGGCCCTTTCGTCCCGCATTGTCATCATTCTCGGGGATCTGATCTGTGCGGGCTTGGCCGGAATCGCGGCGCGTCGCGACTCCGTGTGATTTGGCCCACGATTTAGGGGAGGCTGGTCATAAGCTGAACTTCAGAGGGGGACGCCCGGTCCCACGTTGATCTTGAGGGGAGAAGATCTTCGTAATGCCTCGAGTGCTCGTCGATGCGGCGGCGGTCCCCGCAGACCGCGGCGCGTTGATCAGATATGTGGACGGGCTCGTGGCCGCGCTCGATCGGGCCGGTGCGGAGCTGTCGGTGGTCTGCCAGCGTGCCGAAGCCGAGAGATACCGGCGCCTCGCGCCGTCGGCCCAGATCCTTCCAGGGCCCGTCGGCATCACCAACAGAGCCGCCAGGCTGGCGTGGGAGCAGACAGGGCTCCCACTGCTCGCCCGCCAGGCCGGCGCCGACGTCATCCACGCCCCCTACTACTCCATCCCGCTCAGCTCGGGCGTGCCGACCGTCGTGACCGTGCACGACGCCACCTGGTTCACCGAGCCCGACCAGCACAGCCCGCGCGCCGCGTTCTTCCGCTCGGCCACCCGCACCGCCGTACGCCACGCCAAGCGCGTGATCGTGCCGTCCAAGGCGACGCGAGACGAGCTGGTCCGCGTGCTGTCCGCCGACCCCACCCGCATCGACGTCGCCTACCACGGCGTCGACCTGGCGCAGTTCCATCCGCCGAGCGAGGAGGAGATCCGCCGCGCCGCCATGCGCTGCGGGCTGCACGGCCAGCCGTACGTCGCCTTCCTGGGCGCGCTCGACCCGCGCAAGAACGTCCCCAACCTCATCCGCGGCTTCGCCGCCGCCGTGAAGCGGCTGGACAAGCCGCCGGCGCTGGTGCTCGGCGGCGGCGTGCACGAGGACGACGTGGACGCCGCCTGCCGCGAGGTCGAGGCCACCGTGCGGGTCATCAGGCCCGGCTACCTGCGCGCGCCCGACCTGCCCGGGTTCCTGGGCGGGGCGCTGGTGGTGGCCTTCCCCTCGCGCGGAGAGGGGTTCGGGCTGCCGGTGCTGGAGGCCATGGCCTGCGGCGCCCCGGTGCTGACCACCCACCGCACCTCGCTGCCCGAGGTGGGCGGCGACGCCGTGGCCTACACTGAGCCGGACGCCGACAGCATCGCCGCCGAGCTGGGGCGGCTGCTGGCCTCGGCCGAGCGCAGGAAGCAGCTTCAGGAAGCCGGGCTGGCCAGAGCTCGCGAGTTCACATGGGACGCCTCCGCGGAGGCGCATCTCAGCTCCTATCAACGCGCAATCGAATAGTTCGGTAACCTCACGGAGTGATGGAGAGCTCTTTGCCAGACCTCGAGGCGATCCTCCTGGTCGGGGGGCAGGGCACGCGCCTGCGTCCGCTGACACTGGGCACGCCCAAGCCGCTGCTGCAGACCGCCGGGGTGCCGTTCCTGGCCCACCAGTTGGCGCGCGCCCGTTCTTTCGGGGTGCGCCGGATCGTGTTCGCCACCTCCTACAAGGCGTCCATGTTCGAGCCTGCCTTCGGTGACGGGGCCGCGTTCGGGCTCTCGCTCGAGTACATGACGGAGGAGACGCCGCTGGGCACCGGCGGCGCGATCCGCAACGCCGCCGAGGCGCTGACGGCCGGCCCCGACGACCCCGTCCTGATACTCAACGGCGACATCCTCTCCGGTCACGACATAGGCGAGCAGGTGCGCCTGCACCGCGCCCGGCAGGCCGCTGTAACGCTCCATTTGACGGAGGTCGAGGATCCCTCCCGGTTCGGCTGCGTGCCGACCGACGAGGCGGGGCGGGTGACGGCGTTCCTGGAGAAGACCCCCAACCCGGTGACGAACCGGATCAACGCCGGCTGCTACGTCTTCACCCGGTCCGTGATCGACTCGATCCCGCGGGATGAGGTCGTCTCGGTCGAGCGCGAGACGTTCCCCGGGCTGATCGAGTCCGGCGAGCTCGTGCTGGGCTACGCCGACCGCACCTACTGGCTCGACGTCGGCACGCCCACCGCCTACGTGCAGGGCTCGCGCGACCTGGTGCTCGGCCGCCTGGCCTCGCCCGCGCTGCCCGGGCCCACGGGCGAGTTCCTGCGGCTCGAAGGGGCCGTGATCTCGCCCGAGGCGAAGGTCCAGGGCGGCACGGCCGTCGGCGCGCGGGCCGTCGTCGAGGCGGGCGCCACCGTGGTGGGCTCCGTGCTGAGCGACGACTGCGTCGTGGAGACCGGCGCCGTGGTGACCGACTCCGTGGTCGGCCAGGGGGCGCGGGTCTGCGCCGGCACGGTGGTGCGCGACGCGGTCATCGGCGACGGCGCCATCGTGGGGCCGGGCAACGAGCTGCAGAACGGCGTGCGCATCTGGCCGGGCATCGAGCTGCCCGAGCGCGCGCTGCGCTACTCCAGCGACGTCTGACCCACCCGCTTCGAGCGCGTGCCGCGGTCCTCCAGGACGGCTCCAGGCGCGCGCCGCGGTTCTCGCGTGACGTCCGACCCACCCGCGCGGCGGGGGCAGACTGGACGGGTGAGGGAGCGCAGGTGGGAGCCCGGCGGGCCGCTCGACGTGGGGCTGGCCCTGCAGCCGCACAAGCGCGGCGGCGGCGACCCCACCTGGCGCCGCACCCCCGACGGGGCCGTGTGGCGCACCTCCCGATCCCCCGACGGCCCCTGCACGCTCAGGGTGAGCGTCAAGGCGGGCACCGTGCACGGGCAGGCGTGGGGGCCCGGCGCCGGATGGGCGCTGGAGACGCTGCCCGCGCTGCTGGGCGCCGACGACGACCTGTCCGGGTTCACGGTCAGGCACGAGGTGCTGGCCGAGGCCGCCAGGCGGCATCCGGGCGGGCTGCGCATCGGGCGTACGGGGCGGGTGATGGAGGCCCTCGTGCCCGCCGTGCTGGAGCAGAAGGTGGTCGGGCAGGAGGCGTGGCGGGCCTGGCGGTGGCTGCTCGGCCGCTACGGCGAGCCCGCGCCGGGGCCCGCGCCCGAGGGCATGCGGGTGGTGCCCGAGCCCGAGGTGTGGCGGCAGATCCCGTCCTGGCACTGGCACCGGTCGGGGGCCGAGGCGGTGCGCGCCCGGACGATCGCCACCGCCGCCTGGCACGCCGCCAAGCTGGAGGCCGCCGCCACCACGCAGGAGCTCGACCGGCTGCTGCGCGCGCTGCCCGGGATCGGCGTGTGGACGTCGGCGGAGGTGCGCCAGCGGGCGTTCGGCGACCCCGACGCGGTCAGCGTCGGCGACTTCCACCTGGCCAAGCTGGTCGGCTACGCGCTGACGGGGGAGAAGACCGACGATCCCGGGATGCTGCGGCTGCTGGAGCCGTACGCGGGGCACCGGCACCGGGCCACGGTGCTGGTGTGGCTCAGCGGCCTGCGCCCGCCGGCCAGGGGGCCCAGGATGTCCGTACGCGACTATCGGTCGTTCTGATCGCGGGCCCTGGGTGCGTACGGTGAACTCAGCCCGTCGTACTGTGCCTCTATGAGTTCTGACTCCGCGCTCCGCCGCGCCCTCGCCCGTGCCAGGGACGGCAAGACGCTCGACGTGACCGAGGCGACCGTGCTCCTGCACGCCAGGGACGGGCACCTCGACACGCTCCTCGACCACGCCTCCCGCGTGCGCGACGCCGGTCTGCGGGCCGCCGGGCGCGAGGGGATCATCACCTACAGCAGGAAAGTGTTCATCCCGTTGACCCGGCTGTGCCGGGACCGGTGTGGTTATTGCACGTTCGCGACGGCGCCGCACAAGCTGCCCGCGCCGTTCCTGAGCCCCGACGAGGTGCTGGAGATCGCCCGGCAGGGGGCGGCCATGGGGTGCAAGGAGGCGCTGTTCACGCTGGGGGACCGGCCGGAGGATCGCTGGCACCAGGCCAGGGAGTGGCTGGACGCGCACGGCTATGACGACACGTTGTCCTACGTGCGGGCGATGGCGATCAGGGTGCTGGAGGAGACCGGGTTGCTGCCGCACCTCAACCCGGGGGTGCTGAGCTGGCGGGACTTCCAGCGGCTCAAGCCCGTCGCGCCGTCCATGGGGATGATGCTGGAGACGACGTCGCGGCGGCTGTTCGAGGAGAAGGGGCAGCCGCACTACGGCTCGCCGGACAAGGACCCGGCCGTGCGGCTGCGCGTGCTGGAGGACGCCGGCCGCACGAACGTGCCGTTCACCACGGGCATCCTCATCGGCATCGGCGAGACCGTCGAGGACCGCGCCGAGTCGATCTTCGCGATCCGCAAGGTGGCCAGGGAGTACGGCGGCATCCAGGAAGTCATCGTGCAGAACTTCCGCGCCAAGCCCGACACCGCCATGCGCGGCCTGCCGGACGCCGACCTCCAGGAGCTGGCCGCCACGATCGCGGTGGCCCGCCTGGTGCTCGGCCCCCGCGTCCGTCTCCAGGCGCCGCCCAACCTGGTGGACTCCGAGTACGAGCTGATGATCAGGGCCGGCATCGACGACTGGGGCGGCGTGTCGCCGCTCACCCCCGACCACGTCAACCCCGAGCGGCCGTGGCCGCAGATCGACGACCTGGCCGCCCGCACCGGCGAGGCCGGGTTCCGGCTCAGGGAGCGGCTGACGATCTACCCCGAGTACGTGCTGGCCGGGGAGCCCTGGCTCGACCCGCGCCTGATCGCGCACGTCTCCGCCCTGGCCGACCCGGAGACGGGCCTGGCCCGCGAGGACGCCGTGCTGGAGGGCCGGCCCTGGCAGGAGCCCGACGGCGGTTTCGCCGCGTCCGGGCGGGTGGACCTGCACGTCGAGGTCGACACCACGGGCCGCACGAACGACCGCCGCGACGACTTCGACCACGTCTACGGCGACTGGGACGCCCTGCGCGAGCGCCTGGGCACCGTCGCCGCCACCACCCCCAGCGACGTGCGACAGGCGCTCAGGCGGGCCGAGGCCGACCCGGCCGGCCTGACGGACGCCGAGGCCGTCGCCCTGCTCGGGGCCGAGGGGGAGGCGCTGGACGAGCTGGCCGCGATCGCCGACGCGCTGCGCAAGCAGGCCGTGGGCGACGACGTCACCTACGTGGTCAACCGGAACATCAACTTCACCAACGTCTGCTACACCGGCTGCCGCTTCTGCGCCTTCGCCCAGCGCAGGACGGACGCCGACGCGTACACGCTGAGCGTCGAGCAGGTCGCCGACCGGGCCGAGGAGGCGTGGGCGGCCGGCGCGACCGAGGTGTGCATGCAGGGCGGCATCCACCCCGACCTGCCCGGCACCGCCTACTTCGACATCGCCAGGGCGGTGAAGGCGCGCACGCCGGGCATGCACGTGCACGCGTTCTCCCCGATGGAGGTCATCAACGGCGCCTCCCGGACGAACCTGTCGATCCGCGACTGGCTGGAGGCCGCCAAGGAGGCGGGCGTGGACTCGCTGCCCGGCACGGCGGCCGAGATCCTCGACGACGACGTGCGCTGGGTGCTGACCAAGGGCAAGCTGCCGGCCAAGGAGTGGATCGAGGTGATCACCACGGCGCACCGGGTCGGCATCCCCACCACCTCGACCATGATGTACGGGCACGTGGACAACCACCTGCACTGGGTCAGGCACATCAAGCTGATCAGGGGGCTGCAGGAGGAGACCGGCGGCTTCTCCGAGTTCGTGCTGCTGCCGTTCGTGCACACCAGCGCCCCGATCTACCTGGCGGGCGTGGCCAGGCCGGGCCCGACCGCGCAGGAGAACCGCGCGGTGCACGCCCTGGCCCGGATCCTGCTGCACGGCGCCATCGGCAACATCCAGTGCTCGTGGGTCAAGCTCCAGGACGACCTGTGCCGCCAGGTGCTCCAGGGCGGGGTCAACGACCTCGGCGGCACGCTGATGGAGGAGACGATCAGCCGGATGGCCGGGTCGGAGAACGGCTCGTACAAGACGATCAGCGAGCTGCGCGCGATGGTCGAGGTCACCGGCAGGCCGGTCCGGCAGCGCACCACCGAGTACGGCGTGCCGTCGGAGGAGCGGCTGGCCGCCTCGGCGGCCAGTGACGGCGTCTGCCAGAGCGTCAGGAGGGTGCTGCCCCTCGCCTAGTTGTAACGTGTTCTAACAAGGGCTTGCGCTCGCCCTGTGAGGCGCTGGGAGAATCATCACTCCCCCGGGAGAGAGGTCTTCACCGTGCGGTTGGGTCGGCACCGCGCCGCGCTGTCCCCCGAGCAGCGCCGCAGGAAGGCGTTCCAGCGCGGCATGCTCGCAGGGCTCACGGCCGTGGCCATCGTCGCGGCCGGCCTCGTCGTGATCTTCGGTGGCGGCGGGGTGCTGTGCAGCACCCGCGAGCCCCTCCTGGTCGACGTCGCCGCCGCCGTGGACGTCGCCCCGGCCGTCATGCGGGCCGCCGACCGGTTCAACGGGACGAAGACGGCCGTGGGCGGCCGGTGCGTGCTGGTCCAGGTGACCGAGCAGCCGCCGGCCACGGTCTTACGGACGCTGATCGGCGACCGGGCCGGCGTGCTGGCCGAGCGGCCCGACGGCTGGATCGCCGACTCCTCCGCCTGGATCAGGCTGGCCCGCCAGCAGGGCGCCAGCTCGCTGCCGGCGGGGGAGAGCGTGGTGGCGACCTCGCCGCTGGTGTTCGCCACCCGGGCGTCGCTGGCGCAGCGCTTCTCCGTGGGGAAGACCGAGATGAACTGGCGGATGGTCTTCCCCTCGACCGTGCGCGGCCGGCTGACGCCCACCGCCGACGAGCCGGACGTCGTCCGCGTGCCGGACCCGTCCCTGGCCGGCGCGGGCATCGCCACCGTGGCCGCCGCCAGGGACGTCGTCGGCACCGGGCCCGACGCCGACAAGGCGCTGACCGCGTTCGTCCGCTGGGCGCAGGCAGGGTCGGCGCCCGACTACCGCAGCATGCTGGCGGCCGTGGACGACCACACGTTCTGGCAGCGTCCCGTCGTCATCGTGCCCGAGCAGTCGGTGTGGCAGCACAACCTGCGCCCCTCCGCCGACCCGGTCGTGGCCCTGCACCCGCGCGAGGGCACGATCAACCTCGACTACCCGTACGTCGTCACCGCCGCCGACCCCGACGTGGCCGAGGCGTCCACCGTCTTCGCCGACTGGCTGAAGGGCGCGCAGGCGCAGGAGATCGTCCGGCGGGCCGGCTTCCGCTCCGGCGACGGCACGCAGGGCCCGATCTCGCCCGGCCCGCAGCTTCCCTCCGCCGCTCCCAAGACCAGGTCGTCGGTCTCGCCGCAGGACATCGACGAGGCGCTGCGCGCGTGGAGCCGGCTCGCCCCGCCCACCAACATCCTCGTGCTGGCCGACACCTCCAAGCACATGGCCGAGCCGCTCAACGGCAGCACCCGCGTCAGCGTGGCCCTCGACGCGGCCAAGATCGGGCTGCGGCTCTTCCCCGACTCCACCCACATGGGGCTGTGGGAGTTCGCCGACAAGGTGGGCGGCATCAGGGGCTACCGGCAGCACGTCGGCCTCGGCCCCATCAACGAGCCCGAGACCGGGCAGGTCATCCGCCGCAGCCGCCTCGACCAGCTCACCACCACCATCACCGCCCACCCCGGACGCGACAGCTCGCTCTACGACGCGATACTCAGCGGCTTCCGCACCATGACCAGCGACTACCGGGAGGAGATGAACAACGCGCTCCTGGTGATCACGGCGGGGCGGGACGACGGCAGGGGCACGACCCTGACGCAGCTCCTCGACCGGCTGCGCCAGGAGTGGAACCCGGACCGGCCCGTACAGATCATCGTGATCGCGTTCGGCAAGGGCGTGGACCGGGCCGGCCTGTCCCGGATCACGGCCGCCACCAACGGCTCCCTGCACGAGGCCGAGGAGCCCGGGGAGATCATCGACGTGTTCCTCGCGGCCCTGGCCCGCCGCCTGTGCCACCCGACCTGCAAGCCGACGGCCTGACGGTCCGGGGTCGCGGCGGGCTGGTTCTCTTTGGGAGGGCCGGCCGCCGCGCGGTGCGGCGGCCGGTCCCCGGTGCTACCCGCGGGCCCAGAGGGCGGGCACGTTCGGCGGCTCCCAGCCCGCGAGGGCGGTGTGCGCCTGGAGGCACCGGTACGTGGCGCCGTTGTAGGTGACGGTGTTGCCCACGGCGTAGGCCGTGCCGGCCTTCCACGTGCCCGAGGGCGTGGTCGGCGTCGGGGTCGGGGTCGGCGTGGGGGTGGGCGTGACGGTCGGGGTGGGGGTCGGGGTCGGGTTGCCGCCACCGCCGCCGATGTTCAGGTCGACGCAGGAGTAGAACGCGTTCGTCGTGTCGGAGATGTTCCAGATGGCCAGGACCTTCTGGCGGCCCGAGTAGCCGGAGAAGTCGACCGTGTGCGAGATCGTCGCGGGCGGCTGCTGGCCGTGGCCGTCGAAGACCGCGACCCGCGTGTTGCCGATGTAGTACTCGTAGTTCAGCGTGGCGTGCCGGGCGGTGAACGTCCAGGTGAACGTCACCGACCTGCCCACGGAGGCGACGGGCCACGCCTTGTTGTCGTCGCTGAGCTGCGCGAACTGGCTGAGGTTGGCGTGACAGCTGCGCAGCCCCTTCGGGCCTTCGACGCTCTGCGGCTCGTAGATGATGTTGCCGCAGCCGGAGACCTTGCCCTGGGCGCAGTTGGCCTGGCGGGAGGGCGGGGTCAGGACGTACCCGTGGGCGAAGGCCGGGCTGGTGTTGAACACCGTGGTGGCGACCGCGATCACCACCACGGCGACTAACGTGAGGGTCCTTCTCATTGAAGTGGCTCCTTCACATGGGGGGATGGCCCCAATGTAAAGGAAAGTTTCCTAACGGTAAACGGCCGATTGACCGCCCGTCAGCGCGTCACGATGAAGTCCGCCGGGTCGCGCGGCGCCCGGTCGCGCGGCGGCGCGGCGGCGTGCCCCACGGCCACGCATCCCATCGGATCCCACGACTCCGGCAGGTCGAGAACCTCGCGCACGACCGGCCGGCAGAACATCGTGGACGACACCCACGCCGAGCCCAGCCCCTCCACCGCGAGCTGGATCAGGAAGTTCTCCACCCCGGCGCCGGTCGCCACGATGAACATCTCCCGCTCCGAGGCGTTGCGCCGATCGTCGCGGTAGGTGTGGGAGCCCTCCATCACCAGGCACGGCACCACCAGGTAAGGCGCGTTGCGCAGCACGTCGCCCCGCCTGACCCGCTTGGCGATCGACTGCTCCGAGAACCCGTCGCCGCGCAGGTCGGCGATCCACGCCTCCCGCATGGCGTCGAGCAGCTTCGTCCTGGTCTGCGCCGACTCCACCAGCACGAACCGCCACGGCGTCGTGTGGTGCGGCGCCGGCGCCGCGATGCCGGCCGCGACCGCCCGGCGCACCGCCTCGGGATCGACCGGCTGCTCGGAGAACTCCCTGATCGTCCGGCGGGCGAAGACGACGTCCCGCGACCCGAACCGGAACAGGTCGTGGTCGGCGGGGCGCACCAGCGGCCGGACGCCCGGCCCGTCGTCGTCGGTCACCAGGTGCGCCAGCCCGCGCACGATCGCCACCGGCACCCCCGCCAGCTTGCCCTTGACCAGCTCCGCCGCGCTCGCGATCTCGTCGGCCAGGGCCGTGACCGTGACATTCAGCTCGTTGCCGTAGGAGTCGGAGGCGCCGCGGTAGTCGTCGAGCGGCAGCACGCCGGCCGCGCCGATCGCCACGTCGGTCAGGCCGTTGCGCCACGGCCGCCCGAACGTGTCGGACACGATCACCCCGACCCGCCTGCCGAGCTTCGCCCTGATGGCACGCGCCGAGGCGTCGGAATCCTCCGGGAGGAGCAGCACGGTGCCCGGCTCGGTGTTGGAGGCGTCGACCCCGGCCGCCGCCATGACGAAGCCGTGCCTGGTCTGGGCGATCACGGTGTCGCCGCGCCTGGCGACCACGCGCTCGGTCTCCTCCTCGATCGCCGCCGTGCGGTCGGGCGCCCGGCGCACCCGGCCCTCGGCCTTGCTGACGATCTTGGACGTGATGACCACGATGTCGCCGTCACGCAGGTCGGCGCCGGACAGCAGCGCCGCGATGTCGTCGCCCTGCCGCACCTCGCCGAGGCCGGTCACGGGGATCACCTCGACCCTGGCCACCTCGCTCGCGGGACGGGCGCCGCCCCGGGCCGTGTCGTTCTGCTCGCTCATTTGCGCAGCTCCTGGGCCAGGTCGAGGGCGGTGCGGGCGATGTCGGCGGCGGCCTCGGCGTCGTGCATGAGGATCGGGCGGGCCAGCACGCGCACGCCGTCGAGCGCCACCCCGGAGTCCTCCTCCGCGACCAGCCAGCCGTCGATCAGCTCGGACCCGTACAGCTCCAGCACCGCCTGCGCGGTCGTCTCCACCCCGATCGCCGTCAGGCACGCGTCGGCCATGCCCCGCACCGGCGCGCCGCCGATGATCGGGGAGACGCCCACCACGGTCTTGGGCAGCAGCGCCTCGCGGATGCCCGGCACCTGGAGGATCGTGCCGATGCTCACCACCGGGTTGGACGGCGGCAGGATCACCACGTCGGCCTGCTCGATGGCCTCCAGCACGCCGGGGGCCGGCTTGGCGGTGTCGACCCCCACCAGGGCGAACGACTGGGCGGGCACGGAGGCGCGCAGGCGTACCCACCACTCCTGGAAGTGGATCGCGCGCTTGCCGCGCTCGTCCTCGATCACGACGTGGGTCTCGCAGCGGTCGTCGCTCATCGGCAGCAGTCGCACGCCCGGCTGCCAGCGCGCGCAGAGCGCCTGCGTGATCTGCGAGAGCGGGTAGCCGGCCTCCAGCATCTGCGAGCGGACGATGTGGGTGGCGAAGTCGCGGTCGCCGAGCCCGAACCACTGCGGCTCGACGCCGTACGCCGCCAGCTCCTCCTTGACGACGTGGGTCTCCTTGGCCCGGCCCCAGCCCTGCTCCTCGTCGATGCCGTTGCCCAGCGTGTACATCACGGTGTCGAGGTCGGGGCAGACCCGCAGGCCGTAGAGGGTGATGTCGTCACCTGTGTTGCCGATGACGGTGATCGAGGCGTCGGGCACGGCGGCGCGCAGGCCCCGGAGGAAGCGGGCGCCGCCGATGCCGCCGGCGAGAGACACGATGTGCATGCGGCCCAGTCTTCCATCGGGCTCTGACAAGCCCGTCGCGGGACCGGTTTTCCACCTTTTGTCAGCGGTGTCCTGGCAGGTATGGGGCGATTTGCTGAGAAAGAGGTTCGTGGGACTCCCGGCGGGTGAGTCAGTGATGTGGCAAACTCCCTTCGGGCTAAAGGGTCTGATGGGGGTAGTTGTGAGCAAATTTGACGTCGCCCGGCTCAAGGAGCCGGCCGCCTGGATCATGCTCGTCGCCGGGTTGCTGAACGTCGTGCTGGCGATCGGGCACATCCTGATCGGCTCGTCCGGCACCTCGTCCTTCACCGAGCGCGCCGTCTCGAACTTCTCCAGCCTGACCAACCCCGTCGTGACGGCCCTGCTGCTCGGCGCCGTGCTGCTGGTCACCAAGGTCGGCGCGCCGTCGCCCAAGGCCAAGCCCATCACGTACGGCGCCGCGGTCGGGCTGCTGCTCGCCGCCGTGTTCGGCATGCTGGCGCTCCTGGCCGGGCTGTTCGCCGGCGGCGGCGCCCGCGCCACCGTCGAGTACGTGCTGCTCGGCGTGCCCACGCTCGCCCTGACCGCCGTCGCGCTGGTCTACCTGCTGCCGCAGGTGCTGCCCGAACGGCCGGCCGCGCAGGTGTACCACGGCCAGTTCGGGCCCCAGCCCGGGTTCTTCGACCAGCAGCAGTACAACGCCCAGAACCCCCAGGGGCAGCCCCAGCCCGGCTACGGCCAGCCCCAGCCCGGTTTCGGCGGCGCCCAGGACCCGCAGGCCGCCCCCGCCTACGGTCAGCAGCCGCAGCCCGGTTTCGGCGGGCAGCAGGAGCCGGCCGCGTACGGCCAGCAGCCCGACAACGGCCAGCAGCCTGGTCACGGTCAGCAGCCCAGTAATGGCCAGCAGCCCAGTAGCGGCCGGCAGGCCGCCTCCGGTCAGCAGGACCCGCAGGCGGCGCCCGGCTACGCGCCGCAGCCCCCGTCCGGCCAGCAGCCCCAGCCCCAGCCGGGCCAGCAGCCCCAGTCCGGCTACGGCCCTCAGCCGATGTCCGGCCAGCAGCCCGGCTACGGCCAGCAGCCCCCTTCCACCCCGGCCTACGGCCAGCAGCCCCCCTCCACCCCTGGTTACGGCCAGCAGCCGCCCTCCACCCCCGGCTACGGCCAGCAGCCCAGCTTCGGCGGGCAGCCGGAGCAGGCCCCCGAGCCCCAGGCCGCGGCCCCCTACTCGCCGCAGCCGCAGATCAGGGGTGCGCTGCCCGCCGCCCCCTCCGACCAGCAGCAGCCCGAGCCCTACAACGCGGACGGCTTCGGCCAGTACGTGCCCGCCGACACGGCGCCCTCCACCCCGGTGCCGCCGCCCGTGCAGGAGTACAGCACCCCGCCGCCCGTGCAGGAGTACAGCACCCCGCCGGCCGGCGAGTACACCCCGGCCCCGTACGTCCCCGCCGACAGCCAGCCGAACCTCTACGGCCAGGCCAGCCCGAACCCGTACGCGCCCCCCGCGAACGACCCCTTCCCCACGCCGGTGGAGCACCAGCCGAGCCCGTACGCGGCGGCCGGCCAGGCGTACCCGTCGGGCGACACGACGCCGAACGTCCAGTACCCGCCGCAGGCCGAGCAGCCCCAGCAGCCCCAGCCCCAGCAGTTCGGGCAGCAGCAGCCGTACTTCGGCCAGAGCGCGTTCGACCAGCAGCAGGGCGGCTTCGACCAGCCCCAGGCCCCGTACGACCAGCCCCAGGCCCCGTACGAGCAGCCGCAGGCGCCGTTCGAGCAGCAGCCGGCACAAGGTGGCCAGCCGTTCACGGGCTACTCGGGCCACGAGTTCGCCACGCCGCCCGCCTACCAGGAGCCCGACCCGCCGGTGGACCCGCGCTCGCAGCAGCTCCTGGACGCCTACCAGCAGGCGGAGACGTACCAGTCGAGCGTCGGCACCCAGCCGGAGCTGCGCGTTCCCGACTACGGCAGTCAGCAGGGCAGGCCGTACGACGACCCGTTCGGCCACCCGCAGCAGCCTCAGCACGCGGCACCCCCGCACCAGGGCCCCTCGCATGCCGCACCTGCGCACGGCGCGCCCCCGCACGCCGGGCCGCAGCACGCGGGCCCGCAGCACGGCGGGTACGAGCCCCAGCAGGGCCAGTACCAGCCCACCCACCAGGCCCCGCAGGCGCCCCAGCAGCAGGGCTGGCCGGACCCGCAGGGCGGCGAGTCGACGATGCGGATCGACCCGGCCACGTTCGGCGGCGGCTACGGCACCGACCAGCGCCGCCCCGGCGACGACCCGATCGACCCGACCGCCATATACACCCCCAATGAGCCACGCAGGTAACGGACCGGCAATGAACGGCTAGAGAGAAGGTGGGCCACGGGCGGGCGTCTTTCCCGCCCTGGTACGGTTCCGACCGCTGACAGCGTTGAACGAGCCTGGCCGATGCCCTGCCCGTAAGGCGTCGGCCCGGGTGCGAACATCACATGCCGAGCACACCGGGGCGAGATCTGGTCTTTCCCCGGATAGCTGCATGCCGCTTGACGCCACGTGCAGCACACGCGTGTAATTACAACCATGTTGTTACGCCTTCCCGTGGGTGGGTAATAAGGAAGGCGTCCATGGGGGGCTCCATTGCGGGCGGGCGGCAGGGAGGTGTGCAGTGACCGATCCGGTCATCGCACAGGATCAGCTTGACGCTGAAGAACTCGGCTGGCAGGAGCGTGCCTTGTGCGCGCAGACTGATCCGGAGGCGTTCTTCCCGGAGAAGGGCGGCTCCACCCGAGAGGCCAAGAAGGTCTGCCGATCGTGCGAGGTCCGTGCCGAGTGCCTGGAATACGCACTTGAGCACGATGAGCGGTTCGGCATCTGGGGTGGGCTGTCCGAGCGGGAGCGCAGACGGATCAAGCGCCAGGCGGTTTAGTGATAAGGGGGGAAGGGGTCACGCGGAGCGCCGTGTGACCCTTTTCGCATCTCCTGAACGGCTTGCGCATGTATGGTGGGGCCGCCTGATCTTCCCCCCAGGAGTCACCCAGCCATGTCCCGTCCCTACGTCACCGCGATCGTCGTCGCCCACGACGGCGCGCGCTGGCTCGGGGAGACCCTGCGTGCGCTGATCCACCAGAGCCGCAGGCCGGACCGTGTGGCGGGCGTCGACAACGGCAGCAGGGACGGCTCGGCCGAACTGCTCGGACAGACGCTCGGCCCCGGCAACCTGATCTCCCTGCCGCGCTCCCACAGCTTCGGCGAGTCGGTCGCCAAGGCGCTCGACCGGATGCCGCCCTCCGGGCCCGACGAGTGGATCTGGCTGCTCCACGACGACTGCGCCCCCGACCGGCGCGCGCTGGAGATGCTGCTGGACGCGGCCGAGCAGGACCCCAAGGCCGCCGTGCTCGGCCCCAAGCTGCTCGACTGGATCGACCGCAGGCGGCTGCTGGAGATCGGCGTCACCGTCGGACGCACGGGGCGCAGGGACACGGGGCTGGAGCCGCGCGAGTTCGACCAGGGGCAGCACGACGGGACGCGGGAGGTCCTGTCGGTGTCCACGGCCGGGATGCTGATCAGGCGGGACGTGTGGGAGCAGGTGGGCGGGCTCGACCCGTTCCTGCCGCTGTTCCGCGACGACCTCGACCTGTGCTGGCGGGTGCGCAACGCCGGCCACAAGGTCCTGAACGTGACCTCTGCCGTGGCCTGGCACGCCGAGGCGGCGGCCCGCAGGCGGCGGCGCATCACGGTCAGCGGGGACCATCCGCGCCGCCTCGACCGGCGCAACGCGATCTTCGTGGTGATGGCGAACCTGCCGTTCAGGGCGATGGTCTGGGCGCTGCTGCGGAACGTGCTCGGCTCGTTCTTCCGTACGTTGCTGTTCATCGTCAGCAAGCAGCCCGCGAACGCGCTGGACGAGGTCGTGGCCATGGCGTCGGTGCTGGCGCACCCGTTCAGGCTGCTGCGGGCGCGGCGGGCCCGCAGCCACGGCCGCAAGAAGGGATATATCCGCATAAAGCGGCTTATGACCCCTCGGGGTGCGGCCTACCGGCGGCTCACCGACATGGTGCAGAGCTTCCTCGCGGGCGAGGCCCCCGTCGACGCCGCCGGCCAGCACCACCACGTCTCCCACGCCTCCCACGCCGACGACCAGGACGCCGCCCCGCCCACCGACACCGGCGCGTTCCAGAGCTTCATCGGCCGGCCCGGCGTCATCCTCATGCTCGCGCTGACCGTCGTCTCGATGGTCGCCGAGCGGTCACTGCTCGGCGGCGAACGGCTCGGCGGCGGCGCACTCGTGCCCGTGAGCGGCGGCGCCGCCGACCTGTGGGCGTTCTACCTCGAAGGCTTCCACGACGTCGGCCTCGGCTTCACCGCCCCCACGCCGCCCTACGTCGCCGTGCTCGCCGCGCTCTCCACCCTCGCCCTCGGCAAGACGTGGCTGGCCGTGTCCGTGCTGCTGCTCGGCTCCGTGCCGCTGGCCGGCGCCACCGCCTACCTCGCCACCCGGCACCTCATCCCGTCCGTGCCCGCCCGCGCCTGGGCCGCCGGCACGTACGCGCTGCTGCCCGTCGCCACCGGCGCCATCTCCGGCGGGCGGCTCGGAACGGCCGTGGTGTTCGTGCTCCTGCCCGTCTACGCCTGGCTCCTCGGCATCGTCCTGCTCACCCCCGACCGGCGGCGAGCCCGGCGGGCCGCGTGGGCCCTGGGGTTGTGGCTGGCTGTCGGGATGGCGTTCGTGCCCCTGGTGTATCCGCTGGTCGCGGGGGTGGGGCTGCTGGGGGCGGTGGGGCTCGGCCGGCTCCTCACGAACGGGCGCGACCCCGACACCCACGACGATCCCGACACCCACGACCGCCTGGCCGCCACCGCCGCCCCAGCCCCCGCCTTCACCCCCGGCTCCGCCACCGCCTTCGCCTCGGGGACCGCCGCTGCCTTCACGGCTGCCACCGCGCCGGGTATCGTCCCCGCCCTCGGCACGGCCACCGCCTTTACAGCCACTCCTGGCGCCGCCCCAGCCACCGCCTTTGAGGCCGCCGGTGGTGTGAGTGCCGGCACGGGCAGGCACGGCCGGGCCGGTGATCGTCCTGAACGTGCGGCAGGCAGACGCGGCCGGACCGGCGACGGCCATGAGCGGGCGGGCGGCAGGCGCGGCCGGGGCCGTGCCGGCCATCCAGGCGTCCGGGCGAGCAACCGCGAGGCCCTGGTCTCCATCCTGATCGCCCTCGCCGTACCCCCCGCCCTCCTGCTCCCCTGGACGGCCACCCTCGTGACGGACCCCGGCAGGTTCCTCCTGGAGGCCGGCCTGCACGACCCGTCCCTCGTGAACCCGTCCCTCCCGCCGGAAAGCCTGCTGGCCCTCAGCCCGGGCGGCCCGGGGCTGCCGCCGTTCTGGGTGACGGCGGGCCTGGTGGCGGCGGCGCTGGCCGCGCTGCTCATGCGCCGGCAACGCCTGATCGTCGCGATCGGCTGGGGCGTGGCCCTGTACGGGATGCTGGCGGCCGTCCTGGTCAGCCGGGTCACGGTCGAGGGGGCGAAGGTGTGGCCGGGGGTGCCCTTGGCGTTCGCGGGGACGGGGCTGGTGGTGCTGGTCGGCCTGACCGCCCACCGGCTCACCGAGTTGCGTGCCGGGGGCGGGCTGCGGCGGCTGGGCGCGACGGTGATGGTGGCGGTGGCGTTCAGCACGCCGCTGCTGGCGGCCGGCTACTGGGTGGTCAACGGTGTGCGGGGGCCGCTCGTGGGCGATGCGCGGGACGTCATGCCGGCGCTCGCCGCCGCCCGTACGACGCAGGGGGAACGCACGCTGGTGATCAAGGGATCGGGCTTCACCGTCCTGCACGGGCGCACCCCGCTGGTCGGCGAGGCGGAGCTGCCCGTGGCGTCCGAGGCCCGCGAGCGCGTCACCGCGGCCGTGCAGGGCCTGGTCGGCGGGCGCGGCGGGGACGCGGCCACGCTGGCCGCGCAGGGCATCGCGATGGTCGCCGTCGCGCCCCCGGTCTCGCCCGAGCTGGCCAGGACGCTCGACTCCCAGCCCTCACTCGAACGCATGAGCCTGTCGGACACGGGCGGCGGCCTGTGGCGCCTGGCCGAGCAGGTCACTCGCGTCCCGGCCCAGCCGGTGAGCGTCCTGCACCAGGTGTGGTTGTGGGTGCAGGGCGCGTTGCTGCTGGTGGTCGCCCTGCTCGCCGCGCCGGGCCGCCGCCAGCCTCCCGAGCCGGCCGAGTCGCCCGGCGTCGCGCCGGCGGGTGCGTGATGCGGGCGCCGAGCAGGGGAGGGGCGGGTTCGGAATGAAGAGGTTCGTGGACAACCGGTTCGGCCTGCTGGTGCTGGTCGTCGTGTCCCTGGCGGCCATGTACGGCATCGCGTACGCCACCGAACCGGCCGTCACCCCGGCCCAGCCGCCGGGCCCGCGCAAGGTCCCCGTCGAATCGGTCACCGCCGTGTGCCCGGGGACGAAGGGGGAGCAGGTCAACGTGTACCTGCCGGGCACCCTCAACGGCGAGGCCATGGAGAACGGCAAGCCGTACGTGACCAAGGGCCCCGGCGGGCTGGAGGCCGGCTACCTCACGCGCGTCACCGCCGGCGCCGGGCGCGGCCTGGCCGGGGTCCGCTGCACCGAGCCCGCCCCCGAGACGTGGCTGGTCGGCCCCGGCCCCGCCAACGCCGACGTCCGCCTCCACCTCACCAACGCCGACAAGGCTCCCGCGCTGGCGGACGTGCAGGTGTACGCGGCGGAGGGCAGGATCTCCAGCGACGCCGGCCTCGGCCTGGAGCTCGCGCCGGGCGAGCACCGGGAGATCGACCTCAAGACCCTCGCCCCGTCGGCCGACATCATGGCCGTCAGCGTCACCACCACGTTCGGCCGCGTCGCCGTCGCCGCCAGGGCCACCCTGGAGACGGGCGGCGTGGACTGGCTCCCCGCCGCCGCCCCGCCCGCCACCCGCGTCGTCGTCCCCGGCGTCCCCGGAGGCGGCGGCCTGCGCCGGCTCCTCGTGGCGACCCCCGGCGAGGCGGACACCGTCGTCCAGATCAAGGCCGTCAGCAAGGACGCCGAGTACGCGATGAAGGGCAGGGAGACCCTGGACGTGCCGGCGGGCAGCGTGACCGCCTTGGACATCACCACCGGCGTGGCCGGCTCCGCCGCCGCCCTCGTCCTCACCTCACAGACCCCGATCGTCGCCGGCCTGATCGCCACCGGCACCGGCGACCGCCCGGACGTCGCCTTCACCGCCGGCACCCCGTCCCTGGCCTTGGGCAGCGCCGTGGCCCGCAACACGACCGGCTCCCACCTCCTCCTCACCGCCCTCGGCACCCAGCCCGGCAAGGTCCGCGTCCAGGTGGTGCCCGGCAAGGGCCCGGCGAGCCCCCCGTACGACGTGGACATCCCGGCCGGCCGCACGAAGGCGGTGCCACTGAAGGCGAGGGGCGACTTCGCGGTGGTGGTCACCCCGGTATCGGGGGAGGTCTACGGCGGCAGATTGGTGGAGGAACGCCGGCGAACAGGCGTCCTCCTGACGATGCAACCTCTGGCCCCAGCCCGCCTGTTCACCCTCCTCCCACCCATGACCGACACCTACAACGTGGTCGTCCCCTGAACCCCGGCGGCTCCCGGGGGCAACCGGGGGCTCCGGCGGGGCTCCCGGGGGAACTGCAAGGTCCTCCCACTGAGCCGCGCTACGCGCGAAGGGGCTCGGGCAGCGCCCTGTGGGGGCAAGCCCCCACACCCCCGGCGAGAGGCTTGCCAGCCCCTCGCGCTCCCCGGACGCAACCCCGTCACCGGAACAGCCCCAGCAAGAAGGAACCAGCCGACGTAAGCTGATGCTTACCGAGGCGCCCGGGAGGTGCTTGCCCTGTGACTGATGACCCGATGCCGCCGCCCCCCACGGTCGGCCAGCGGATACGAATGCTCCGTCTCCGGCGAGGCATGAGCCAGGAGGTCCTGGCCGGGCTCGTCGGCAAGTCGGTGTCCTGGATGAAGGGCGTCGAATCGGGCCGGCTCCAGTCGCAGCCCCGGCTGTCGATCCTCCTGCTGCTGGCCGAAGCCCTTCAGGTCAGGGATCTTTCGGAGCTCACGGGTTCCCGCTCCGTCCCTGTGCGCATGTTCGGCGGCCCCGGTCATGCCGCGCTCGCCTCCGTCCGCGACGCGATCAACGCCACCCCGCTCGCCGTCGGCATCCCGCAGGGAACCGTTCAGCCGTTGAGCGTCCTGCGGGGGCGGCTCGACGCGGCATGGCGTACCCGTCACACGTCCCCGGACCACCGCACCGCTCTCGCGCGGCTCCTGCCCGACCTGCTGCGGGACGCTCAGCTCGCGGTGCACCTGCGTCAGGGCGACGAGAGGCGGCGCGCCAACGCGTTGCTGGCGCAGACCTACGGCCTCACTCAGATGTACGTCGCCTACCAGCCCGCGCAGGAGCTGGTGTGGAGGGTGGCAGACCGCGCGTTGACGGCCGCCCAGGAGTCGGGCGATCCGCTGGCGTTGTCGTGCGCGGTGTGGTTCCTCGTCCAGGCACACCGGGAGAGCGGCGACTACACCGCTGCTCGCAGCATCAACGAGCAGGCGATGGCCGCCCTGGAGCCGCACCTGAGCGAGGGAGGCGTGGATCTGCTGGCGATGTGGGGTGCGCTCACGTTCGAGCTGGGGTTCACGGCGGCCCGGGCGGGTGACGCGGGTGAGGCTTGGATGCACTGGGACGAGGCCGGCCGCGTCGCCGACCGGCTCCCAGGTGACTGCTACCAGCCGTGGACGTCGTTCTCACGGGTGATCATGAAAGCGCATGCGGTGACCGTGGCGGTCGAGCTGCGCCAGGGCGGGGAGTCGGCCCGGCAGGCGGGCAACGCCGAAAGCGTGCCCATCCCGTCGCGGCCCAGGCGAGGCCGTCACCTCATCGAGGTGGCCCGTGCTCATCACCTGCGTCGTGATCACCCGGCTGTGCTGGGCGCGCTGCAACTGGCGCAACAAGCCGCGCCGGAAACGGTCATGTACAACGGCTTCGCCAGGCGGATGGCTCTGGAGCTGGTGGAATCGGGGCCGTCCCATCTGCGTGTGCAGGCGCGGGATCTGGCGGATGAGATCGGGCTGACCGTCTGACCGAACAAGGGACACAGTTTGTGTCCGTCTCATCACTCACGGCGCCCTAGGTTCTCCGGTGGCGAGCGTGGCGAAACAGCGTGGCGCATCCACCTGCGCCACGATGCCACGCCGCATGCGGGCGGCCCGGTGCCGTCTCCCCGCCGTCCGCTCGGGCGCGGGCCGGATTCCTGCCGTTCCGGCCCGCGCCTCTTCATGCGAGTGCGACCGACCTCGGGGTCAGGTCCGCGACAAGCCGATCCCTTCCAGAACGGTATCGGCCAGGTCGTCGACGAACTCGTCCGTGAAGTCCTGGTGGGCGGAGGCGTTGTGCAGGAGACCCGTGAGGATCGTCTCGTGGCAGACGCCGACGATCATCGCCGTGGCCGCCTCGATCCGGGCGTCCGGGGCGAGGCGGCCCAGCTCGGCCTCCGCCCGCAAGTAGGCGTGGAGCAGGTCGCGCCAGTCCTCGCCGGGCTCGCTCAGCTCGGCGAACGCCGTGAGGACCCGGGGCTGGGCGATCAGGCCGGCGAACGCGGGCAGGACCGCGCGGTGGAACGCCAGGCCGTACGCGATGTGGGCGCGCAGGTTGTCGCGGACGGTGCCATGGCCGGGGACCGGGAGGTCGCCCATGTCGCGGACCACCGTGCGGAGGTGGGTGCGCAGGGCGAGGGCCAGGAGTTCTTCCTTGTCGGCGAAGTGGTTGTAGAGCACCCCGTCGGCGACGTCCGCCTCGCGGGCGATGGCGCGGACGGTCAGGCCGGCGGTGCCGCGCTCGGCGATCAGGCGGGCGGCCGTGGTGACCAGGTGTTCCCGCAGGCTGAGGTCGGTCCCGCGGAGTGCCGGGGCTTTTCTGGGTGACACCAGGACACCGTATCTGGAGGGAGAGGGCGGGCGCGGGCCCCCGAGGCGATGGCCGCCTCCGTCTCAAAGGCGGTCGGCGCGTACCAGCCAGGCGGTGCTGCGCAGGTGGACGGCGGAGCCGGTCTCGAAGGGGCGGAAGGCGGCCTCCAGGGCCGCGCGGGCCGGGGCCGGGTCGGCGCCGGCGAGGTTGTGGCGGACGGGGCCCCAGTCGCTGAAGAACGCGGCCGCGGCGGAGGCGTTCTCGCCCCAGTTCGCCATGGCCTCGACGTGGGTGACCGTGATGTTCCGGAAGCCTGCCCGGGTGAGGACACCGCGGATGTGGTCGGGGTCGGAGAGGGAGAGGGGGCCGGAGCGATCCGGGGCGGGCGACGGCTGGTCGGGGGTGGGTGACGGCTCGTCCGGGGTGGGTGACGACTGGTCAGGGGCGGGTGACGGTCGGTCCGGGGCGGGGTTCGGGGTAGTGGACGGCTGCCAGCCCGGCAGGTGCGGCGCGAGGGACGCCATGACCGTGCCCAGGTCCGTCCCGCGCAGGTCCTTCATCGTCACGAACGCGAGCCGCCCGCCGGGCCGCAGTGCCCGCGCGACGTTGGTGAAGGCGGCGACCGGGTCGTTGAAGAACATCACCGCGAACCTGCTGACGGCCGCGTCGAACGAGCCCGGCGGGAACGGGTGGACCTGGACGTCGCCGCGTTCGAAGGTGATGTTGTGCAGGCCCTCGGCGGTGGCGGTCGAGCGGGCCCTGGCCAGCATCGGCTCCGACAGGTCCACCCCTACGGCGTGCCGGGCGGCGCGGGCGGCGAGCCTGGTGAGCTGGCCGTTGCCGCAGCCGATGTCGAGGACGCGGTCGTGGTCGTGGTCGCCGAGCTGCGCCGCGTCGAGCACGGGCTGGTTGAACCCGCTGTTCACGGCGTCGTAGCGGTCGTGGTGGGCCGCCCAGTGCTCGCCCTCGTAGCCGTTCCACGCCTGCGCCTGCGCGGTGTTGACGATCGTCTCCATGAAGCTTCCCCTCCGTGAACATGTGTTCATGAACATACGTTCATAGTGAGGGCGCAGTCGGGCCCGCGTCAACCAGGAGGGGTGGTGGTAACAGAAAGTAGCTGATCGTCACCTTGTGTGAGAGGAGGGTGGTGGCGGAGGGTGGGAGTCCGTGTATCGATCGAGGAGGTTCCCGTGCAGACCACCTACCCCCGCAGGATCGCCGCCGCCGTGGTCGTCCCGCCGGAAGTGCCGCTTGTGGGGTGTCTCACGTTCTGACCGGACAAGAGCGAGCGGCCGGAATCCCCGGCCGCTCGCCCGATGGCTATTCGACGATCTCCAGCCCGTTGCCGTCCGGGTCGCGCAGGCTGAACATCGGCGGCACGCCCGGCCAGTTCAGCAGCTCGCCCACCACCACCCCGCGCTCCGCCAGCTCCTTGTGCAGCGCCGCCGCGTCCGCCACCGTGAGCCGAACGCCCGTCTCGACGCCGGCCTTCGCCTCCGCGCCGGCCGGGACGAGGGCGATCGTCGTCGCGGCCCCGGCCGGCGCCACCTCGATCCACCGCCCGCCGAGCTGCTCGACCGGCGCGTCCACGCGCTTGTCCAGGCCCAGGACGTCCACGTAGAAGGCGACCGCGCGATCCTGGTCGGTGACCGGGACGCCGATGGTCCTGATGGCGGTGATGGCTGTGGTTACTCGCTCGCCCATGTCGGGCCTCCTGTCGTCGTTCGTTCGATGAGGTGGACCCGCGCGGGTTCAGGAACTCATCGCGAACGGACGGAGGACGGTCAGCGGCGGTCGTCGTAGCCGGGGTCGACCGTCTCCGGGGCCAGGCCCAGGAGGGTGGCCACCTGCTCCACCACCGTGTCGTGGACCATCGCCCCCAGCATGTCCCTGTCGCGGGCCCTGGCCTCCAGGGGCCGGCGGTACACCACGATCGAGGCCGGGCTCTGGCCGGTGGCGGCGTCGGCGCGGCCGAACGGGATGGGATCGGAGTTGAGGCGCGGCCCGTCGCCCAGCTCGCTCAGCGGCGGGACGTCCTCCACCGCGAACTCCACCGCGGAAAGCTGCCTCTCCCAGCGCGGCCTGAGGCGGTCGACGGCGTCGAGCACCAGGTCGTCGAAGCGCTCGCTGCGGGACTTGGCCATGGGGACGTGGGAGGGGGCGAGCGGGCCGCGAAGACCGCGGCCGTGGCGATCGCGCCGTCGGGGACCGCGCTTGTGAGTCACGTGTGCAAGTGTACGGGGCCGCGTCCCGGATCCTCGGGACCGTCCGGGCCCGCGCCCGCAGATCTCGTGCGTGACCGAAACTCGCCTGGCCGGATCTCCGGGGCGGTGCGGGGAAGATGGCGGCGGCCGGGAGGATTGGGCAGGTCACGAGGTGGGGAAGCCGGGGAGGGCGGTTGCGGGGCGAGCGGAGGAGGGTTCGGGGCATGTGGGTGGAAACGCTGCGACAGGTGTCCGAATTGTGGCGACACGCTCGTTAAGAGCGCTCAGGTAGTGGCGCCTCGCACTCTTACCAGATACGGTCCCTCCGTGAGCCCCGTCCGCCGCTGTTCCCGCACCGCCTGCAGCCAGCCTGCCGTCTTCACGCTCACGTACGTATACGCCGACTCGACCGCTGTTCTCGGCCCTCTGGCGACGTACGCCGAGCCACACTGTTATGACCTGTGCGCCGAACACGCCGAGCGGCTGACCGCCCCCCGTGGCTGGGAGGTGGTGCGGCTGCCGACGGACGGCGCCTCGCCCAGCTCCGATGATCTCGAAGCGCTGGCCAACGCCGTCAGGGAGGCCGCGCGTCCCACGTCGTCCGGCGGAGGTGAGCCGGTCGGTCAGGGCGTGGAGGTGAGCCGGCGCGGGCACCTGCGTGTTCTGAGATCGGCCCAGCAGCACCGCGACCGGTAGGCTCGTCTCGTACGGCGGAAACGACCTAGGGGCGGAGCTGGAGAGTGGGCGACCTCGCCAAGATCTTCAAAGCGTACGACGTTCGCGGGGTGGTGCCCGACGAGCTGGACGAGCCGACCGCCGAGGCCGTGGGGGCGGCGTTCGTCGAGGTGACCGGGGCCGGGTCGGTGGTGGTCGCGCACGACATGCGCGAGTCGTCCCCGCTGCTGGCCGACGCGTTCATCAGGGGCGCCCGCTCGCGCCGCGCCGACGTGGTGCACGCCGGGCTGGGCTCGACCGACCTGCTCTACTACGCCAGCGGCAGCCTGGGGCTGCCCGGGGTGATGTTCACCGCGAGCCACAATCCCGCCCGCTACAACGGCATGAAGATGTGCCGGTCGGGCGCGGTGCCGATCGGCGGCGACACGGGGCTGACGGAGATCCGCGACCGGGCGGCGCAGCTCGTCGGGGTGACGGCCACGCCGTCCGGCTCGCTGATCGAGAAAGACCTGCTCAAGGGCTATGCCGACCACCTGCGTAGCCTGGTCGACCTGCGTGGCATCCGGCCGCTGAAGGTGGTCGTCGACGCCGGCAACGGCATGGGCGGCCACACGGTGCCCGCCGTGTTCGAGGGGCTGCCGATCGAGCTGACCCCGCTCTACTTCGAGCTCGACGGCACCTTCCCCAACCACGAGGCCAACCCCCTGGAGCCGCAGAACCTCGTCGACCTCCAGCGTGCCGTCGTCGAGCAAGGCGCCGACATCGGGCTCGCCTTCGACGGCGACGCCGACCGCTGCTGGGTGATCGACGAGCGGGGTGAGTCGGTCTCGCCGTCGGCGATCACGGCCCTGGTGGCGACGCGCGAGCTGGCCAAATACCCCGGCTCCACGATCATCCACAACCTCATCACGTCGCTCGGCGTGCCGGAGATCGTGCGCGAGCACGGCGGCGTGCCGGTGCGCACCCGGGTGGGTCACTCCTTCATCAAGGCCGAGATGGCCAGGTCGGGCGCGGTGTTCGGGGGCGAGCACTCGGCCCACTACTACTTCAGGGACTTCTGGTTCGCCGACTCCGGGCTGCTGGCCGCCATGCACGTGCTGGCCGCGCTGGGCGAGCAGGAGCGCCCGCTGTCGCAGGTCGTGGGCGCCTACTCGCGTTACCACGCCTCCGGCGAGATCAACAGCCAGGTGTCCGACCAGGCGGAGGCGCTGCGGCGGGTGCGGGAGGCGTTCGAGGGGCGCGGCGAGCCCGACGAACTCGACGGGCTGACCGTGCGCGGCGACGGCTGGTGGTTCAACCTGCGGCCCTCCAACACCGAGCCGCTGCTCAGGCTGAACGCCGAGGCGGCCGACGAGAGCAAGATGACGGCGATCAGGGACGAAGTCCTCGCCATTGTGGGAAAGGTGTCAGAGTGAAGATCGACGACTGGCTGCTGGAGATCCTCGCCTGCCCGGCGTGCAAGGCCCCGCTGCGGGCCGAGAACGAGGCCGAGGAGCTCGTCTGCACCGGCTGCGGGCTGATCTACCCGGTCCGGGATGACATTCCCGTCCTGCTCGTCGATGAGGCCAGGAAGCCGTGACCTGGGAGCCGGAGCGGCTTGACGACCAGCGTCACCTCAGTGAGGGCGATCCTGGCGGCATGCTCCCGGCCGTCGCGGCCTCCGCGGCGCACGTACGCACCGGCTACCGCAACGCGGTCGAGGCCCGCGTCGACCGCCTGGCCGACCACGGGCGCCCGCGTGCCATCGTGGTCGCCGGCATGGGCGGCTCCGGCGTCGCCGGCGACATCCTGGCAGCGGTCGTCGGCAACGGCGCGCCGCTGCCGATCGTGACCGTGCGCTCCTACCAGCTGCCCGGCTGGGTGGGGGCCACCGACCTGGTCATCGCCGTGTCCGGCTCGGGCGACACCGAGGAGACGCTGGCCGTCGCCACCCAGGCGGTGCGGCGCGGCTGCACGCTGCTCGGCGTCGGCGCCCCCGATTCGCCGCTGGAGGCCATCGCCACCCAGGCGTCGGCCGTCTACGTGCCGGTGCCGGTCTCCGGCCCGTCCAGGGCCAACCTGTGGCTGCTGAGCGTCCCCCCGATCGTGGCGGCGGCGGCGCTGCGGCTGGTGCAGGTCGACGCCGACCTCTTCGAACGGGTGGCCGCCGCGCTGGAGGACATGGCGCACCGGTGCCGGCCGACGAGCGAGTCGTTCATCAACCCCGGCAAGTCGCTGGCGATGGACCTCGCCGAGAGCGTGCCGATGATCTGGGGGTCGTCGCCCGCGGCGGCCGTGGCGGCGTACCGGCTGGCCTGCCAGCTCAGTGCGAACGCGAAGTATCCCGCCCTCCACGGCGAGCTGCCCGATGTCGGCCACCACCAGGTGGCCGCCCTCGACGGCCCCCTGGCCGAGCGTGACATCTTCGCCGACACCTCCGGGCGCACGCTCAAGCTCGTCGTGCTGCGCGACGTCGAGGAGCACCCTCAGGTGACGCGGCGGCGCGAGGCGTCGCTGCGCGCGGCGCGCGAGCGCGACGTGCCCGTCACCGAGCTGACGGCCGAGGGGGAGCATCCGCTGGAGCGGATGGCCGGCCTCATCGGGCTCGGCGACTATGCGAGTACGTATCTCGCGCTCGGTTATGACATCGACCCGACCCCTGTGTCAGCGATCACTGAGGTAAAGGCAAGAATTTCCCAATAGGATCCACTTTCAGGCCTTTGAGTACGTGATCTTTATGACTGGAGCAGACCGGTGAGCGCGAGCGGCGGAACCAAAGCGATCATTGCGGCCTTGGCTGCGAACCTGTCCATTGCCGTGGCCAAATTCGTGGCAGCGTTCTTCACCGGCTCCTCCTCGATGCTGGCCGAAGGCATCCACTCGGTCGCCGACTCGGGCAACCAGGTGTTGCTGCTGATCGGCGGCAAGCGGGCCGCCCGGGCCAGCACCAAGGAACACCCGTTCGGCTACGGGCGCGAGCGTTACTTCTACGCCTTCGTGGTGGCCGTGGTGCTGTTCACGATCGGCGCCGCGTTCTCGATCTACGAGGGCGTGCACAAGATCCAGGAAGGGCACCCCGTCGAAGAGCCCATCTGGGCCTTCGCGGTGCTGATCTTCGCGATCATCGCCGAGGCGTTCTCCTTCCGTACGGCGATCAAGGAATCCAACCACGTCCGCGGCAAGCAGTCGTGGGTGTCGTTCGTGCGCCGCTCCAAGTCGCCCGAGCTGCCCGTCATCCTCCTGGAAGACCTCGGCGCCCTGCTCGGCCTGATCTTCGCGCTGTTCGGCGTCACGATGGCCGTGATCACCGGCGACGGCGTCTGGGACGGCATCGGCACTCTCATGATCGGCGTGCTGCTGGCCGTGATCGCCATCGTGCTGGCCGTCGAGATGAAGTCCCTGCTCGTCGGCGAAGGCGCCTCGCCCGAGATCGAGACCCAGATCCGCGCCGCCCTCGAAGGGGCGCCCGAGGTGGCCCGCATCATCCACATGCGCACGCTGCACCTCGGGCCCGAGGAGCTGCTGGTGGCCGCCAAGATCGCCGTCGAGCACAACGACACGGCGGCCGAGGTGGCCCACGGCATCGACGAGGCCGAGCGGCGCATCCGCGAGGCGGTGCCGATCGCGCGCGTCATCTACCTGGAGCCGGACCTGGACCGGCTCAAGAGCACCTCCGCATCCTGACCGTACGGGCGGCCGCCCCGTCGCCGAGGTGACCCGGGCGCGGTGGCCGGGGTCCCTTTGGGGGAAGTGGGTGGCGGTGCCCGCCACCCACGGGCCTGTCGCGTTCGCTCACGGGACCGCCCGCGGGCTGGGGCAAGGGCGCTCGCAGGTTCGCGGGACCGCCTGGGGCTGAGGCAAGGGCGCTGGCATGCTCGCGAGGTTGCCTGCGGGCGTGCGGGGACGGTTCGCCGGACGTACCTCATGGGGAAGCGCGGGTGCGGCGGTGGGGCAGGAGGAGCGGGAGAGAAGCCGGGCGGGGGCGGAGGGGGCGGGTCAGGGGCAGGAAGGCCTCCGCCTGCAGGGCCGACACCCCGATGCGGGGGAGGTCCCGGGCGTTCGGGTAGACGACGAACCTCGGTTCCCAGATGGGGCGGAACTTCGCGTTGAAGCGGTACAGCGACTCGATCTGGAACCAGTGCGACAGGAACAGCAGCACCCCGCGCCAGGCTCGCAGCACCGGCCCGGCCCCGAGGCGTTCGCCGCGGGCCAGGGCGGCGCGGAACATGGCGAAGTTGAGTAATACCTGGGTGATGCCCAGGGAGGGCGCGGCCTGGAGGGTCTTGACGATCAGGAGCTCGTTCAGGCCGGGGTCGGCGGCGCGGTCGCGGCGCATGAGGTCGAGGGAGATCCCGTGGGGGCCCCACGGCACGTAGTGCTGGAGGGCGACGAGCTTCCCGTTCCGGTGGGCCGTGACGACCAGGCAGGCGGGGTCCTCGGGGTCGCAGAAGCGGCCGAGCGCCATGGAGTAGCCGCGTTCGGTCTGGGTACCGCGCCAGGCGTCGGCGGCCTGCTGGAGGCGTACCCGCTCGTCGTCGCCGAGGTCGGCGACGCGGCGGACGCGGCAGGTGTGGCCGGCCCGTTCGACGCGGTTGACCATCTGGCGGACGTTGCGCATGGCCCGGCCCTCCAGGGTGAAGCCGGCGACCTCGACCACGGCCTCGTCGCCGAGCTCCAGCGCGGACATGCCGGTCTCGCGGGTCCACACCTCGCCGGCGGTCTCGCCGCAGCCGATGACGGCCGGCACCCAGGCGTGCCGGCGCGCCTCGGCGGTGAACGCCCTGATCACGGCCGGCCACGCCTCGCGGTCGCCGAGGGGGTCGCCGCTGGCGAGCATGACGCCGGACACGACCCGGTAGGCGATGGCCGCCTTCCCGGACGGGGAGAACAGCACGCTCTTGTCGCGGCGCAGCGCGAAGTAGCCGAGCGAGTCGCGTTCGCCGTGCCGGTCGAGCAGGCCGCGCAGCCGGCGCTCGTCGTCCACGCTGAGCACGGCGTTGGGGCGTTCGGGGCGCAGCGCGAGGTCGAGGGTGGTGACGGCGGTCAGCGTGCCGAGGGCGAGCAGCGAGAAGTAGACCAGGTCCGACACGCGTTCGCTGGTGAACGTGACCGGCCCCTCCACCCCGGCCAGGCCGAGCAGCACGTGCTCCAGCCGGTCGGCCACGCCGGGATGGCCGGCCACGGCCCGGGGGCGCAGGGCGGATGCGGGGTGGTGGTGCAGCGGGCGGCTGGCGCACCTGCCGGCGCCGGCCGTGAACGTGCTCGTGACCAGCAGCAAGAGGGGCGAGGCCGACTACGCGGCGACCGAGCGGTTCCTGGCCGCCGTGCGGCCGCCGATGCGGGCGTCCTCGCTGATCCTGCCGAGCGGCGGCCACAACTTCAACACGTGGAACCGCGAGCTGCCGCAGGCGCTGCCCTGGCTGGCCCAGCAGCTCACCGTGGATTGAGCAGGCGCAGGGCCTTCTCCTTCTCGAAGTCGAGGGCGCGGCGGGGCACCTGGATGCGCCCGATGCGCACCCCGAGGTCACGGACGGCGGCCGCCACGGACGGCTCGCTCAGCACCCGCAGCGCGAACGCCAGCTCCGCCGGCGACACGTCGAACCGTTTCTCCAGCTCCACCCCCTGAGCGACGGCGGCCAGCTCGTCGGGCCCGAACCTGCGGTGCGACCCCTGCTCGCGCACCGGTGGCAGCAGGCCGAGAGCCTCCCGGTACCGGAGCATTCGAGGGGACATGCCGAGCCGCTTGGCCGCTTCCGTGATGCGCATTCTTACATTCTTACGTCAGATTCCAGCTCCGCGAGATGCGTCCTCGAGTGAGGGCCGCTTAGACTCATCGGCGACAACCATCAGTGACGCGAGGGGAAACCCGATGGACTTCAAGGTCGCAGACCTTTCACTTGCCGACTTCGGCCGTAAGGAAATCCGGCTCGCCGAGCACGAGATGCCCGGCCTCATGGCGGTTCGCAAGGAGTACGCGGCCTCCCAGCCCCTTCGCGGCGCGAAGATCATGGGCTCCCTGCACATGACGATCCAGACGGCCGTCCTCATCGAGACGCTGGTCGCCCTGGGCGCCGAGGTGCGCTGGGTGAGCTGCAACATCTTCTCCACCCAGGACCACGCCGCCGCCGCGGTCGTCGTCGGCCCCGACGGCACCGTCGACGACCCCAAGGGCGTGCCGGTCTTCGCCTGGAAGGGCGAGACGCTGGAGGAGTACTGGTGGTGCACCGAGCAGGCCCTCACCTGGCCCAATGGTGACGCCCCCAACATGATCCTCGACGACGGCGGCGACGCCACCCTGCTCGTCCACAAGGGCGCCGAGTACGAGAAGGCCGGCGCCGTACCCCCGGCGACGGCTGAAGACCCGGAGGAGTGGCACGTCATCATCGACCTGCTCACCCGCACGGTCGGCGCCGACAAGAAGTGGACCCGGATCGCCGAGAGCATCAAGGGCGTCACCGAGGAGACCACGACCGGCGTGCACCGCCTGTACGAGATGCACAAGAACGGCCAGCTCCTCTTCCCGGCGATCAACGTCAACGACTCGGTCACCAAGTCGAAGTTCGACAACAAGTACGGCTGCCGCCACTCCGTCATCGACGGCCTCAACCGCGCCACCGACGTGCTCATCGGCGGCAAGGTGGCCGTGGTCTGCGGCTACGGCGACGTCGGCAAGGGCTGCGCCGACGCGCTGCGCGGCCAGGGCGCCCGCGTCATCGTCACCGAGATCGATCCGATCTGCGCGCTCCAGGCGGCCATGGACGGCTTCCAGGTGACGACCCTCGACGAGGTCGTCGGCATCGCCGACATCTTCGTGACCTGCACGGGCAACTTCAACATCATCACCGCCGAGCACATGGCGAAGATGAAGCACCAGGCGATCGTGTCCAACATCGGCCACTTCGACAACGAGATCGACATGGCCGGCCTGGCCAAGACCCCCGGCATCGTCAAGAACAACATCAAGCCGCAGGTCGACGAGTGGGTCTTCGAGGACGGCCACTCGATCATCGTGCTCGCCGAGGGCCGCCTGATGAACCTGGGCTGCGCCACCGGCCACCCCAGCTTCGTCATGTCCAACTCGTTCACCAACCAGGTGATCGCGCAGATCGAGCTGTTCACGAAGACCAGCGAGTACCCGATCGGCGTCTACACGCTGCCGAAGCACCTGGACGAGAAGGTCGCCCGCCTGCACCTCGACGCGCTGGGCGTGAAGCTCACGGAGCTGACGAAGGAGCAGGCCGCCTACATCGGCGTCCACGTCGAGGGCCCGTACAAGTCCGACCACTACCGGTACTGAATTTTCGTGGGAAGAAGCTCCGGGAGATTCGCCTCTCGGAGCTTTCCCTTCTTCCTGTTGTACGGCAGAGCCGGGGTTACCCGCACGCGCCGACGTCACCTCCGCCCGTCATGGCCGGTCGTGAAGGCTCACGGGCCGGGCGCCGTGACGAGCGTGCCCCTGGCCGTCTTCTTCGGTTTAAGGTTGGCCATGGACCTCAGTGAAAGCGGTGAGCGGCAGATCTCCTGGGCCGCCCGCTCGATGCCGGTGCTCACGGCGATCGGTGAGCGGTTCGCGGTGGAGCGGCCGCTCGGCGGGCTGAGGATCGCGGCCTGCCTGCACGTCACCGCGGAGACGGCGGTGCTGCTGGGGGCGTTGAAGGCGGGCGGGGCGGAGATCGCGCTGGCGGCGTCCAATCCGCTGTCGACCCAGGACGACGTGGCGCAGGCGCTGCGCGAGTACGGGATCGCGGTGCACGCGCGGGCCGGCGTCGATCGGGCGACCTACTACCGGCACATCCACCAGGCGCTCGACCTGGGGCCGGAGCTGGTGCTCGACGACGGGTGCGACCTGGTGAACATCCTGCACACGGAGCGGACGGACCTGCTCGACGGGGTGAGCGGCGGGTGCGAGGAGACGACGACGGGGATCATCCGGCTGCGGCAGATGGCGGCCGAGAAGGCGTTGCGGTTCCCGGTGGTGGCGGTGAACGACACCCGTACGAAGCGCATGTTCGACAACCGGTACGGCACCGGGCAGTCGACGCTCGACGGCATCATGCGGGCCACGAACACGATGCTGGCCGGGCGGACCGTGGTGGTGGCGGGGTTCGGCTACTGCGGGCGGGGGGTGGCCGAGCGGGCGAAGGGGTTCGGGGCGCGGGTGATCGTGACCGAGATCGACGCGGTGAAGGCCCTCGACGCGACCCTGCAAGGCTACGAGGTGCGGCCGATGGCGCAGGCGGCGCTGCTGGGCGATCTGTTCATCACGGTGACCGGCAACCGTGACGTGATCAGGGCGGAGCACCTGTCGGTGATGCGCGACGGGGCGATCCTGGCCAACGCGGGGCACTTCGACGTGGAGATCGACGTGCGGGCGCTGGACGAGCTGGCCCACGAGGTGCACCGGGGCGTGCGGCCCAACACCGACGAGTACGTCATGCCCGACGGGCGGCGGCTCCTGCTGCTCGCGGAGGGGCGGCTGGTCAACCTCACCGCGGCGGAGGGGCATCCGGCGGCCGTCATGGACATGTCGTTCTCGGCGCAGGCGCTCGCGGTGGCGTGGCTGGCCGGCGAGCGGGCCGGGCTGGCGCCGGGCGTGTACGACGTGCCCGAGGAGATCGACCACGAGGTGGCCAGGCTGAAGCTCGCCGCCGCCGGCATCGGCATCGACCTGCTCACGGCCGAGCAGGAGGACTACCTGCACTCCTGGCGCTCCGGCTCATGACGTGGCCTGCGTGGACTGTGTGGACTGCATGGCCTGCATGCGGCGGATCTCGGCGGCCTGCTCCACGCTGACGTCGGTGGCGAGCTCCTCGATCCTGATGTGGGCCCCGCCGGTCAGCACCTGCTTCGACATCTCGATCGCGCCCAAGTGGTGGTTGATCATGAGCTGCAGGAACATCCGGTCGAACTCCTTGCCCTTGGCGGCCTTCAACGCCTCCAGCTGCTCGGGCGTGGCCATGCCGGGCATGCCGTCGTGCCGGGCGTGATGGGCGGGCACCGTCTGCTCCTGCTCCCGCAGCCAGGTGGTCATGAACTGGATCTCGGGGCCCTGAACGTCCTGGATGCGGTCGGCCAGGCTTTTGAGCTGGGGGGATTCGGCGCGGTTGGGGGCGAGCAGCGCCATGTCGACGGCCTGCCGGTGGTGCACGATCATGTTCTGGACGTAGGTGACGTCCGCGGCGTTGGCGGTCGCGGAAGGCACGACGGTGGCGGCCTCCGCGGGGGAGAGGGTTCTGGCCTGCTCGCCCGGGCGGCCCGGCGCGATGACGGGCGCCGACGAGCCGGCCTGGGGGGTCTGCGGGGCCGGGTCGGGGCTGCAGCCTGAGAGGGCGACGGCCAGGGCCACGACGACGACGAGCGCAGCGCGCACTCAGCCTCCTGACTGAACCGGGTACGGCATGCGCACTCTAGGTGAAATCCGTTGTAAACGAAAGGGGTCGAATCGCAACAAAAATTGACATGTTGGACGCTGGCCGACGAAGCCGAGAAGGGTGAGGATTGCGTAGATTTATGCCCCCTTTATAGGAGGTTGCGTGTTAGGCCCCCGCAGAGCCCTCACCCTGGTGGCGGCGTTCGCCGTGCTGATGGGCGTCACCGCGCCCGTCCAGGCGGCGGACATCCCGGCTCCCGGCGAGATCGTCATGAGTCCCAACATCAGGCACGTCACCAACGTGCCGAAACCCGAGGCTCTGACCGACATCAACACCGACATGGCGTTCCAGGGCGACTACGCCTACGTCGGCAACTACTACGGCTTCTCCATCTACGACATCCGGAACCCGAAGAAGACCTCGCTGGTCAGCTCCGTCGTCTGCCCCGGCGGGCAGATGGACGTGTCGGTCTACGGCGACCTCCTGATCGGCTCCGTCGACTCCTCCCGCAACGACGACTCGTGCAACAGCACCGGGCAGAGCGCCACGATCAAGGAGTCGTGGGAGGGGCTACGCATCTTCGACATCTCCGACAAGAGCAATCCGCGCTACATCAAGTCCGTCGAGACGAACTGCGGCTCCCACACGCACACGCTGGTGCCCGACCGCCGGCGGCAGAGCGTCTACGTCTACGTCTCCTCCTACGGCCCCAGCGACACCTACCCCGACTGCAAGACCCCCCACGACCTCATCTCCATCGTCAAGGTGCCGCTGAGCGACCCCCAGGCCGCCGCGGTCGTCGCCACGCCCAACCTGTTCCCCGACGGCGGGTACCCCGGCGTGTCGCTGCCCTACCCCGACGGCAAGTCGGCCACCACGGGCTGCCACGACATCACGGCCTACCCGGAGAAGGGCATCGCGGCGGGCGCCTGCATGGGTGACGGCGTCCTGTTCGACATCCGCGACCCCGAGCGGCCCAGGGTCACCGCGAGCGTGCGCGACGAGGTGAACTTCGCGTTCTGGCACTCCGCGACGTTCAACAACGACGGCAGCAAGGTGATCTTCACCGACGAGCTGGGCGGCGGCACCCGCGCGACCTGCAACGAGGCCATCGGGCCGAACCGGGGCGCCAACGCCTACTACGACATCGTCCGCGGCCGGCTCACGTTCAGGAGCTACTTCAAGATCGCCCGGCACCAGGCCGACACCGAGAACTGCGTCGCCCACAACGGCTCCCTGATCCCCGTCAAGGGCCGCGACATCATGGTGCAGGCGTGGTACCAGGGCGGGATCTCCGTGGTCGACTTCACCGACTCCGCGCACCCGCAGGAGATCGCCTACTTCGAGCGCGGCCCCGACAACACCGCCGGGCCGCTGTTCGGCGGCTTCTGGTCCGCCTACTACTACAACGGCTACATCTACGGCTCCGACTTCCACCAGGGCCTGGACGTGCTGAAGATCAACGACTGGCGTACGAATCAGGCCAACGGCGTCAAGATGCGCTCGCTGAACGCGCAGACGCAGGCGTCGTACCCCGAGCGCGGCCACGGCCGCGACGACTGGTAGATCGCCCGGCGGGGGCTCCGACCGGAGCCCCCGCTCCGCCGTTCCCGGCATCCGACCCGCACGTTCCCACCCGACGAACGTGATCAAGGAGGCTCCCGAGTGTCCCGATCCCGCCGCTCCCTCGTCCTCGCGGCGGCGGCCGCCGTCCTGGCCCTGTCAGGAATGCCCGCGCAGGCCGCCGACATCCCGCCGCCCGACACCGTGGTCACCAGCCCGAACGTGACCCACGTCCTGAACGTCCCCAAACCCGCCCCGATCGCCGCCACCATCAACACCGACCTTGCCTTCCAGGGCGACTACGCCTACGTCGGCAACTACGGCGGCTTCTCCATCTACGACATCAGCAACCCCAGGAAGGCGACGCCGGTCAGCTCCGTCGTCTGCCCCGGCGGCCAGATGGACGTGTCCGTCTACGGCGACCTGCTGTTCACCGCCGTCGACTCCTCCCGCAACAACGACTCGTGCAGCAGCACCGCGCAGAGCGCGTCCATCAAGGAGTCGTGGGAGGGGGTGCGCATCTTCGACATCTCCGACAAGACCAACCCGCGCTACATCAAGTCCGTCGAGACGAACTGCGGCTCCCACACGCTGACGCTGGTGCCCGGCAAGGGCCGCGACCGGCTCAGGAACGTCTACATCTACGTGTCGTCGTACCTGCCGGCCGACAACTTCCCCGACTGCGCGCCGCCGCACGACAAGATCTCCATCATCAAGGTGCCGCTCAGGAACCCGGCCGCCGCCGCGGTCGCCTCGACCCCCGTCGTCTTCCCCGACGGCGGCAACGAGACCCAGCCCGGCCTGCTCCTGCCGACCACCGGCTGCCACGACATCACCACCTACGCCGAGAAGGACATCGCGGCGGGCGCGTGCATGGGCGACGGCGTGCTGTTCGACATCTCCGACCGGCTGAACCCCAAGGTCACCGCGAGGACCACCGACCCGAACTTCGCGTTCTGGCACTCCGCCACCTTCAGCAACGACGCCAGGAAGGTCGTCTTCACCGACGAACTCGGCGGCGGCGGCGCGGCCACCTGCAACGAGGCCACCGGCCCCAACCGCGGGGCGGACGCGATCTACGAGATCGTGAAGGGGCAGCTCGTGTTCAAGAGCTACTTCAAGATCTCCCGCTACCAGGCCGACAGCGAGAACTGCGTGGCGCACAACGGCTCGCTCATCCCCGTCAAGGGCCGCGACATCATGGTGCAGGCCTGGTACATGGGCGGGGTGTCGATCTGGGACTTCACCGACGCCTCCCAGCCCAGGGAGATCGGCTACTTCGACCGCGGGCCCCGCGCCGACGGCAGCGGCGGCGGAATCTGGTCCGCCTACTACTACAACGGCTACATCTACGGGGCCGACTTCCACCAGGGCCTCGACGTCATCAAGATCAACGACCCGCTCACGGACAGCGCCAGGTTCGTGCGTACCGACCGGCTGAACACCCAGACCCAGGAGTCGTACCGCGGCCGGGGCCACGGGCACGGCTGACCTGGGCCGTCACTGAGGCGGCGCGAACCCGCCCGGAGTCGCCTTCGGCGGCTCCGGCGCGGGCGCGGGCGGAGCCGGCGGCATGGTGTACGGCCCCGGCTGCGCGTACGTCGGGGGCGGCGGCGGGAGCGGCACCGGCTGCCCGGACGGCGCCGGCTGCGCATACGGCCCCTGTGCGGTGTACGGCCCCTGTGCGGGGTACGGGCCTTGCGGGGCGTACGGGCCCTGGGCGGCGTACGGGCCCTGCTGGGGTTGACCGTTGCCCAGGCGTTGCGCGAAGCGGGCCTGCTCGCGGCGCCGCCGCTCCGCCAGCACGGCGCTCAGGTACGCGTGCGCCGGCACCCCGCCGGGGGCGGCGGGCGAGACGAAGGCCGCCATCTGGGTGGCGATCCGCACCCCCATCTCGTGCTGCACCTGCGGCGTCAGGTCATGCCAGCGCGTCAGGTATTGACGGGCCGCCTGCGCCACCTCGTCGGGCAGCTGGGAGAGCTCCAGCGTGGCCGCCCAGCTCGCCAGCTGCGGCGGCATGACGATGACCTGCCCGGAGTCGCGCGGCGCCCGCTCGGAGATCACGATCGTGCCCGCGAACACGTCACCGAGCCGCTTGCCCCGCTGCGAGACCAGCGACGCGATCAACGCCGGCGCCCCCGAGAACATCCAGAACTCCACGACCCCGGCCAGCCCCCGGAACAGCGCCTGGCGGAAACGCTCGGGGCTGCCGTCGTCGCCGACCACCCGCAGCCCCAGCGCGAGCTTGCCGAGGGTGCGGCCCCTGCTGAGAGTCTCGAAGATCACCGGATAGCCGACCAGCACCAGCACGACCAGGACCACCATCACGGCCCCGAACATCGCGACGTCGGTGACGGCGGCGAACGCCCCTAACAGCGCGTAGGCGGCGATCAACACCGTGAGCTGCACGGCCATGTCGATGATGATCGCCAGGGCCCGGGAGGGCATCTGGGCCACCCGCACTTCGACGACGACCGCGTCGCCGGTCACAACCTCCGACATATGTGGAGCCTAACGGCAATGTCCAGGTGAACGAGCGGCCAGAATGTTCGGGTGGACATCGATGCGTTCGTCACAGCACACCGCCCCGTGTGGGACCGGCTCGACCACCTGGTCAAGAACCGCTCCTCGCTGACCGGCACCGAGGTGGACGAGCTGGTGGAGCTCTACCAGCGGGTGGCCACGCACCTGTCCATGGTGCGCTCGTCGTCGAAGGACCCTTTGCTGGTGGGCCGGCTGTCGGCACTGGTGGCCAGGGCCAGGTCCGCCGTCACCGGCGCGCACACGCCGGCCTGGCGCGAGGTGACGCGCTTCTTCACCGTGTCGTTCCCCGTCGTGGCCTACCGGGCGCGGTGGTGGTGGCTGGCCGTCACGGCGGCGTTCCTGGTGGTGTCGTGGGTGATGGGCGCCTGGGTCGCGGCCAACCCCGACGTGCAGGCCACGATCGCCAGCCCCGACGAGATCACCCAGCTCGTCAACGAGGACTTCGCCGACTACTACTCCGAGAACCCGGCCGCCTCCTTCGCCGGCCGCGTCTGGACGAACAACGCGTGGGTGGCGGCCCAGATGATCATGTACGCCGTCCTGCTCGGGCTGCCGATCCCGTACGCGCTCTACGCCAACGCCGAGAACGTCGCCGTCTCCGGCGGCCTCATGGCCTCCAGGGACAAGCTCGACATCTTCTTCGGCCTGATCCTGCCCCACGGGCTGCTGGAGCTGACCGCCATCTTCCTCGCGGCCGCCGTGGGCCTGCGCCTCGGCTGGACCGTCATCGACCCGGGGCCGCGCCGCCGCATCGAGGCGCTGGCCGAGCAGGGGCGGGCGGTGATGAGCGTGGCGATGGGGCTGGTCGTGGTGCTGTTCGTGTCGGGCCTGATCGAGGCGTTCGTCACCCCGTCGGGGCTGCCCACGTGGGCGCGCGTCGGTATCGGGGTGCTGGCCGAGGTGGTCTTCATCGCGTACGTCATCGTCTTCGGACGGCGGGCCCTGCGCGAGAACGAGACCGGCGACATCGAACGCGCCCCAGACGTCGCCCCGACCGCCTGACCCCGCCCCTCCCCGGCGAGGTCTCACGCCCCCTCCGCCGTACTCCGGCGAGGTCCCACGCCCCCTCCGCCGTACTCCGGTGCGGTCCTTCAGGGAAAGGGGGCGGCGGAGGCGCGGCCGGGAGAGGGCGGCCGGCCAGAGGCGCCGAGCTGGAGGCACCTTGGGCGGCGGCACCTCGGGCGGCGGCGCCTCGCGCGGAGGCAGCGAGCCCGGCGCGTCAGGGCGGCGGCGGTGAGCCGGACGCGTCGGGGCGGCGGCGAGCGGGCCCCCGGACGGGGACGGGGCGGAGGCCCCGGGGCCGGGGCGGGTCAGAGGCGGCCGGCGGCCTTCAGGGCGAGGTAGGCGTCCGCGAGCGCGGGCGCGATGTCGTCCGGGGGCGCGTCCACGACCTCGACCCCGTGCCGTCGCAGCCGGGCCGTGATGCGGCGGCGCCCGAGCTGGGCCTGTTCGGCCGCCGCCGCGTCGTACACCTCGTCGGCCGATCCGCGCCGTCCCGACATGGCGGCCACGGACGGGTCGGACACGCCGGCCACCAGGACGAGGTGGCGGGAGGAGAGCCGCGGCAGGACGGGCATGAGGCCCTCGTCCATGGCGGCCGGGTTGAGGTCTGTGAGCAGCACGACGAGGCAGCGGCGCTTGGCCCGCGACAGGATGGCGGCCACCATGCCCTGGGAGTCGGCCTCGACCAGCTCCGCCTCGATCGGCGCCATCACGTTGACCAGCGACGACAGCAGCTCGGTGCGGGAGGCGCCGCTCACCCAGGCGCGTACGGCGCGGTCGTGGGCGAGGAAGTCGACCTGGTCGCCGGCCCGGGCGGCCAGGGCGGCGAGCAGCAGGGCGGCGTCCATGGACCAGTCGAGGCGCGGCCAGCCGGGCGCGGGCCGGGGGTCGGGCCGCACGAACAGGCCGCCGCCGCCCGCCTCGGCGCCCGCCATGGGGATCGGCGCGGCGCCCACGCGTCCGGCGGAGGTGCGGCCGGTGTCGAGGACGATCAGGACGCGGCGGTCGCGTTCGGGCCGCCAGGTGCGGACGACGACGTCGTGGCGGCGCGCGGTGGCCCGCCAGTCGATGGAGCGCACGTCGTCGCCCACCACGTACTCGCGCAGGGAGTCGAACTCGGTGCCCTGGCCGCGCACGAGCGCCGGGTGCTGCCCGTCGAGCTCGCGCAGCCGGGCCAGCCGGGAGGGCAGGTGCTTGCGCGACAGGAACGGCGGCAGCACGCGCACGGTCCACGGGGCCTGGTGGTTGCCCTGGCGGGCGGCCAGGCCGAGCGGGCCGCGCGAGCGTACGGTGATGGCCACGGAGGAGCGGTCGCCGCGCCTGGTCGGCGTGAGCGTGACGATGATCTTGCGGCGCTCGCCGGCGAGCACGTCGAGTTCGGCGACCCGGGGGTGCACGCCGGCCGAGGGCGGCCAGGCGTCCCTGAGCAGGCCGCGTACGCGCCGGCGGCCCGGGTTCTCGACCACGAGCTCGATCGTGGCCTGCTGGCCGAGGCGTACCAGCGTGTCGCCGGAGCGGTGGAAGCGCAGCGGCTGCACGGCGCCCGCGAACACCAGGTCCACCACGATCGCGGCGGCCAGTAGCAGGCAGACCCCGGCCAGCGCGGCGCCGGGCTGGGGCGCGAACAGCACCACCACGATCCCGACGGCCGCGACCAGCCCGGCCCGTCCGGTCAGAGCCATCCCCGTACCCCGCTTCCCGAGAAGCCTCCCGCGCCCACCGCCAGATCTTCCAGGACGGACATCAGCGGGGGACCGGGACCGAGGCCAGGATGCCGTCGAGCAGGCCGTCGGCGGTCGCCCCCTCCAGCTCGGCCTCGGGCCGGAGCTGCACGCGGTGCCGCAACGCGGGCCGGGCCAGCGCCTTCACGTCGTCGGGCGTGACGTACGGCCGCCCGGACAGCCACGCCCACGCCCGCGAGGCCGCCAGCAGCGCCGTGGCGCCCCGCGGTGAGACGCCGAGCTGCAGCGACGGGGAACTTCGGGTGGCGCGGGCGACGTCCACGATGTAGCCGAGCACCTCGGGCGCCACGTGCACCTTCGCCGCCGCCTCCCGGCCCGCCGCGAGGTCCTCCGCCGAGGCGACGGCCTTGATCTCGGACAGGTCGCGCGGGTCGAAGCCGCGCGCGTGCCGGTCGAGCACGGAGATCTCCTGCTCGCGCGGCGGCAGCGGCACGGTCAGCTTGAGCAGGAACCGGTCGAGCTGGGCTTCGGGGAGCTGGTAGGTGCCTTCGTACTCGACGGGGTTCTGGGTGGCGCACACGACGAACGGGTCGGGCAGCTCGCGGGCCGCGCCCTCGACGCTGACCTGCCGCTCCTCCATGGCCTCCAGCAGCGCCGCCTGCGTCTTCGGGGGCGTGCGGTTGATCTCGTCGGCGAGCAGCAGGTTCGTGAAGACGGGGCCCTCGCGGAACTCGAACTCCGCGGTCTTCGCGTCGTAGATCAGCGACCCGGTGACGTCGCCCGGCATCAGGTCGGGGGTGAACTGCACCCGCTTGAAGTCGAGCGACAGCGCCGATGCCAGCGTGCGGACCATCAGGGTCTTGGCCACGCCCGGGACGCCCTCAAGCAGCACGTGCCCCCGGCACAGCAGCGCGATGACCAGCCCGGTCACGACGGCGTCCTGCCCGACGACGGCCTTGGCCACCTCGGCGCGCAGCGCGCCCAGCGCCTCCCGCGCGGAGTCGCCGTTGCCCACGGGGCCGCCGGTCGGCACCCGGTATGTCTCATCAGAGTTCACTGATCTGCCTCTCCATGAAGTCCAGATATCCGGCCAGCCCGACGAGCTCCGCGTCGTCCGCCGGTGGCGGGCCGTAGAGCGCGGCGCCGACCTGCTGCGCGTCCTGTCCGGTACGGGCGGCGAGCGCCGCGACGATCTCGTGGCGGCCCGCGCCGGACGCCAGCCCCAGCCTGGGGGTGAGCCGGTCGATCGTGCCGGCGCGCAGCGCGTCGGCCGCGCGTTCCCTGGCGCGCCTGGCCCGGTAGAGCCGGCCGCGCCCTTCGACGGTCTCGGAGGCCCTGACGATGACCGGCAGCTTCTCGGTCACGACGGGGCCGAGCCGCCGGCCGCGCCAGAACGCGGTGACGATCACGGCGATGATCGCCATGTAGACGGCCCAGCGGATGTTGCCGGGCATCAGGTCGTACATCGACTTTCCGCGCTCGCCCGGCAGGTCGAGCGGGGGCGGCGTGGCGGGGCGGACGAGCCAGGTGACGGGCTTGCCGGTGCCGATGAGGTTGAGGGCGAGCGCGGCGTTGCCGTCCTCGGCCAGGCGCTGGTTCGTCATGAAGCCGCCGTCGCCGATGACGGTGATGACGCCGCTCGCGTACGGGAAGCTGACCAGCGTGTGCCCGTCGCCGGCCGGGTAGCAGGCGGTGGCGCCCGACGGGCCGCGCAGCGAGAGGCCGCCCAGGTAGGCGCTGCCGGCGGCGGTGGCGGCGGGCAGCGCGCACTCGGGCTCGCGGGAGCGCGTCCTGGCCTGTTCGGGCTCGGTGCGCACGCCGGGGGCGAGCGCCTCCAGGCCCAGGACGCCGCCGACGATCACGCGGTCGCCGGGGATCCTGGCCAGGGCGAGCTCGTCGACGTACGTGGTGTCGGTGACCAGCAGCAGCCGGTTGCCCGTGGCGGCCTTGGCGGCGGCGGCCTCGACGGAGTCGACCCGGTCGACGGTGACGCCGCGGTCGCGCAGCAGCTCGGCCAGCGCTTTCGAGCCGGACAGCGAGGTGTCGTCGGGGTCGAGGTAGCGGGCCGGGGCCGGCGCGGGGCCGAGTAGCACGCCCAGGACGGCGATGAGCACGACGAGCCCGCCCAGGAGCACGATCATCCGGCTGGAGCGCCACGCGGAGCGGGCGGTGGGGGAGGTCGGGTAGGACTGCCCGGGCGGCGACGGGGGGGCGGCGACGCTCATGCGCGGCCCTCTCCCGCCGCGGTCGCGAGCGGCACCGGGCGGGCCTGGCGCAGGCGCTCGTCGAGGCCGGTCATCGTCTCGTACGCCTCCCGCGTCCCTTCCACACCGCCGTAGGTCACGTCGTCGAACGAGCGGGCGGCGGCCGCGAGTTCCTGGGCGAACGCGGGCAGCGCTCTGGCCGCCTCGGCGGCGAGCTCGTCGGCGGTGCGTCCGGGCATGCCGTCCACCAGCGCGCGCTCCTCAAGGTCGCGGGCGATGGCGCGGAGCCGTTCCTGGACGGCCTGGGTCCAGCGGCCCTCCTGGGCCAGCCGCTCGGCCGCCTGCCGGTGCTCGGCCGCGCTGAGCGCCCGCGCGCCGAACAGCCCGCCGGGCGCCGCCGCGTTCCTGCGGGCCGTCTTGCGCAGCCGCCACACGATCAGCGCGATGATCCCGACGAGGATCAGCGTGATCACGATGGCCGCGATGACGCCGCCCGCCGAGCCGCCGCCGGTGGCCACGTCGATGAGGTCGCCGAGGAACTGCTCGATGTACCGGTAGATCCGGTCGAACAGCGCTTCCTTCGCGTATTCGGGTTTGAGGAGCTCTTCCGCGGCCTTGCGCGCGGCCTCCTCCCGGTCGATCGGGCTCACGACCTGGCGGAGTTGGACGGGTGCCACAGCTCGTCGGCGGAGGCGTGCACCCAGCCCTGGCGCTGCTGCTCGATGGCCGCCGTCTGCAGCACGAGGTCGAACGCCTCGCTGCGCATGCGGCGGTCGGCGTACAGGAGGCCGGAGACGCCCGCCTCGAACGGGTAGGTGAACATCGACCCGAGCGTGCCGCCGATCGCGATCAGCACGGCCGACACGATGGGCGTGGCCGCGCCCGCCCCGAACATCCCGAACATCGTGCCCGCCAGCGTGAACGGCAGCGTCAGCAGGCCCGCGACGAGGCCGACGAGGACGGAGGTGAGCAGCAGGATGCCGAACACCCGCCAGAAGTCGCCGCTGACCAGGTGCCACGAGCGGCGCATCGCGTCGACCGGGCCGCGCCCCTCAAGGACCACGGCCGGCGAGGCGAACGCGAAGCGCGTCCTGAAGAACAGGTAGTAGGCGAGGTAGACGACGATGAACACCAGCGTCAGCCCGAGCAGCCAGAGGCCGGCCTCGGGGCCGGAGGCGTTCATGGCGATCGCCACCAGGAGCAGCACGAAGACGACCAGCGGCACGATCATGATGGCGGCCATCATGCCCACCACCCCGAACAGCGCGGGGACCCGCCCCTTGACGAGCCGCCACGCCTCGCCGGCGCTGATGTTGCCGCCGAAGACGGCCCGGCCGAGTATGCGGGTCAGCACGCCGGTCAGCAGCGTGACGACGACGAACGAGATCGCGGAGGAGATGATCGTGGGGGCGTACTGGCCGAGGATGCCGGAGACGCTGTAGAGCTCGCTCTCGGCGGCGGCGACGGTCTCGGGGTCGTCGAGCGGGCTGGGCAGGGCGTCGAGGAGGAACGCCTGCCCGATGGCCACCGGCACGGAGGCGAGCAGGGCGGCCACGGCCGACAGGCCGAGCACGGCCTTCGGGTTGCTGCGGATCAGCTTGATCGTGCCGTCGAGAATGTCGCCGAGGCCCAGCGGGCGCAGCGGGATGATGCCGGGGCGCAGCGCGGGCGGCGGCATATGGCCATATCCGGGCTGTTGCTGTTGATAGGGCGGATACGGTGTTTGTGGCCCGGGTCCGTAAGGCGCCTGCTGGGGCTGAGGCGGCGGGGGTGGTTGCTGCCCGTACGGCTGGCCGTAAGGCACCTGCTGTTGCGCGCCGGGCGCGGTCCACGGGGAGGCCGGCGGGGCGCTGTAGGGCGGGGGCTGCTCGGCCGACCAGCCTGATGGCGTCTCGGGCGTGGGACCGTGACCGTCTGACATATCCCAATCCTGGCACGGTGGGCGGGGCATTGGTGTCACAGAGAGGATTCGCCGCATCATCTTGCCCGCATTCACGGAGGAATCCGGGCAAGGTTCGCGTCCGGGGATGGCCGAAAGTCGCTCCGTTACCGCAGACTGAGATTGCGGTCGCGGGGGCGGACCTAAAATTCGCCTTTTGCAGGGCTCAGGTCACACTCATGGGGCAACCAAGGGTAACCTTCAGCGATCGTGCGGGTATGTCCCACAATGCGTAGAACGAATGAGGGGCCATGAAAGGTCGCGTGCTGGTCGTCGACGACGACGCCGCTCTCGCCGAGATGCTGGGGATCGTGCTGCGAGGGGAAGGCTTCGAGCCGTCATTTGTCTCCGACGGCGACAAGGCCCTCGACGCGTTCCGGGATACACGCCCGGACCTGGTGCTGCTCGACCTGATGCTGCCGGGGGCCGACGGCATCGACGTCGCGCGCAGGATCAGGGCGGAGTCGGGGGTTCCCATCGTCATGCTCACCGCCAAGAGCGACACGATCGACGTCGTGCTCGGTCTGGAGTCGGGCGCCGACGACTACATCGTCAAGCCGTTCAAGCCGAAGGAGCTGGTGGCCAGGGTGCGGGCGCGGCTGCGCCGTACCGACGAGCCCACCCCCGAGATCCTGCAGATCGGCGACATCACCATCGACGTGGCCGGCCACTCGGTCAAGCGCGGCGAGGAGACGATCAACCTCACGCCGCTCGAGTTCGACCTGCTGGTGGCGCTGGCCCGCAAGCCGCGCCAGGTGTTCACCCGCGAGGTCCTGCTGGAGCAGGTGTGGGGCTACCGGCACGCGGCCGACACGCGGCTGGTCAACGTGCACGTGCAGCGGCTCCGCGCCAAGATCGAGAAGGACCCCGAGCACCCCGAGATCGTCGTGACGGTGCGCGGCGTGGGCTACAAAGCCGGTCCCGCCTAACCCTCGCCCCACCCGGCCGTGCCCCCGACGAAGAAGAAGAGAACCCGCAGACGGACGCTCCGCCAGATTCTCGGCGGCGTCCGCCGGCGGCTTCGCCGTGCCGCCGGCCGCACCCGCAGCGTCTGGCGGCGCTCGCTCCAGCTCCAGGTGGTCACCAGCACGCTGGTGATCTCCGTGATCGTCGTCGTGGTGCTCGGCACGTTCCTGTTCCAGCAGATCAACAAGTCGGTCGTGGAGAGCAGCCAGCGCTCGGCCGCCAGCGAGGCGTTCGCCGACCGGCTGCAGATCGCCGACGCGCTGGCCCCCGAGACCGACGACCCCGCCAAGCAGGCCGACGGCGGCAAGCAGGGCTCGGGCAACGCGCTCGACGAGGTCATGGACACCGTCACCGGCTCCGGCGAGAACGGCTCCGAGAAGCGCTACGAGGTGCTGGTGCTCAACCGCACCACCCCCGGCCAGTCGCGGGCGTCGGGCAGCGTCGTGGCCGACAACGTGCCGCAGTCGCTGCGGCTGACGCTCAAGCGCAACATCGACGCGTACAAGTTCGACGACGTCAGCGGCACGATCCAGGCGATCAGGTTCCGTGGCGAGAGCCAGCCCAGGCTGACGTACGTGATCGGCGGCATCGTGCACCTGACCACCAACGGCCGCACGTACGAGGTGTACCACTTCTTCCCCTTCGACGACGAAGAGGAACTGCTGTCCAACGTCCGGCTGGCCATCGTCGTCGTCGGCCTCGGGCTCGTGCTGCTGCTGGCCGCCATCGCGTACCTGGTCGCCCGGCAGGTCGTCACCCCCGTCCGGCTGGCGCGCCAGGCCGCCGAGCGCCTCGCCTCCGGCAAGCTCGACGAGCGGCTCAAGGTACGCGGCGAGGACGACCTCGCCCGGCTGGCGAACTCGTTCAACGAGATGGCCGCCAACCTCGCACTCAAGATCCACCAGCTTGAGGAGCTCTCCCAGGTGCAGCGGCAGTTCGTCTCCGACGTCTCCCACGAGCTGCGCACGCCGCTCACCACCGTCCGCATGGCCGCCGACCTGCTCTACGACGCCCGCGAGGACTTCGAGCCGATGGCCGCCCGATCGGCCGAGCTCATGCAGGCCCAGCTCGAACGGTTCGAGTCGATGCTGGCCGACCTGCTGGAGATCAGCCGCTACGACGCCGGCGCCGCCACGCTCGACCTGGAGCCCGTCGACATCCGCGACGTCGTGCTGCGCGCCATCGGCGACTCCGAGGCGCTGGCCGAGCGGCACTCCACCCGCTTCGAGCTGCGCCTGCCCAACGAGCCGTGCATGGCCGAGATCGACAACCGGCGGGTCGAGCGGATCCTGCGCAACCTGCTGTTCAACGCCATCGAGCACGGGGAGGGCCGCGACATCGTGGTCACCGTCGGCGCCGACCGCGACGCCGTGGCCGTCGCCGTCCGCGACCACGGCATCGGGCTCAAGCCCGGCGAGGACACCATGGTCTTCGACCGCTTCTGGCGGGCCGACCCGTCGCGGGCGCGCACCATCGGCGGCACCGGCCTGGGCCTGGCCATCTCCCGCGAGGACGCCGCCCTGCACGGCGGCTGGCTCCAGGCGTGGGGGCAGCCGGGCGAAGGCTCCCAGTTCAGGCTCACGCTGCCGCGCAACGCCGGCGTCGACCTGAAGGGCTCGCCGCTGTCGCTGGTGCCGCCCGAGATCGAGATGCGCCGCACCTGGCGCAGCGCCATGACGCCCGTGCTGCTGCCCGCCTCCGCCGACGGGGCCGACCATGACGAGGACTAGACGTAGGAGGCGGCTCGGCGTCGTGCTCGCCGTCGTGGCCGCGACGGTCCTGGCCGGCTCCGGGTGCAGCGTCATCCAGGTGACCGGCCCGTACACCGTCAACGACAACCAGGGCGGCGGCGACCCGCTCAACAAGCCGTTCCAGCGCATGATCGCCATCGCGCCGCAGCCCGGCTGGGGCCCCGAGGACACCATCAGGGGGCTGCAGGCCGCCATGGCCGCCTACGCCGACGACCCGTCCGTCCTGGCCGGGTACCTGACGCCCGAGGCGCGCGCCAAGTGGACGGCCGCGGGGCCCGTCACGGTGATCCAGGACGCGTACGAGGTCGCGGTGCCGCCGCCGCGGGAGTCCGAGACGACCGTGAAGGTCTCGCTCAAGGGGCACTACGTGGCCCTCATCAACGAGGACGACTCGTACAAGCCGACGGCCGGGCCGTGGGAGCGCCCCTTCGAGCTGGTCAAGATGCCCGAGGGCTACCGCGTCAGCAACCTGCCCCAAGGGCTGCTGCTCACCGAGTCCGACGTCGCGCGCGCGTACCGGCCGACGAACCTCTACTACGTCAACCGCAGCACCCAGGACCGGCTCGTCGTCGACCGCGTCCGCCTGCGGCTCAAGACCACCGAGACGTTCGCCCAGACCGTGCTCGAACGCCTGCTCCAGCCGCCGACCGAGGCCCTGCGCGGCGCGGTCACCTCCAGCTTCCCCGCCGGCACGAAGATCGAGTCGATCAGGTCCGGCGAGGACCGCGTGATCATCAGCCTCTCGGGGCCGCTCAGCAGCCTCGACCTGACCGCCACCACGACCCTCACCGGCCAGATCAGGAACAGCCTCAGCACGAACGAGATCGCCAAGGGCCGCACCATCGAGATCGTCGTGGACGGCGAGACGTACACCACCGACCGGCCCGACTCCGACGACCGCTGGCTCGACGACGACGTCGGCGACAGCGCCTACTACGTCAGCAAGGGCGCCGTCCACTACCTGACCAAGGAGGGCCGGGGCGGCGCCGTCGCGGGCGCGGCCGGCGAGCAACGCGACGGTTACGACCACTTCGCCGTCTCCGCCGGCCCCAACCCGCTCATCGCCGCCCGTACCTCCACCGGCATCTCCGTCGCCGGGATCGCCCCCGAAGGGGTCTGGCAGGAGGTCATCAGGGGCGACGACCTCACGCCGCCCACCTGGAACCGCGACGGGTCCCTGTGGACCTACGACGGCAAGAACGGCGTCCTGCTGAAGTACGACCCGAGCAGGAACCGCGTGGAGCCCGTCGAAGTGCCCGAAGAGCTGGACAAACTGGACGTCAACCAGTTCAGGATCGCCAGGGACGGCGTGCGCGTGGCTGTGACCACCGGCGAGGAGACCGTCCAGATCGGCGCCCTCACCGGTGAGGGCGCCGGCACCAAGCTCGGCAACCTCCAGTTCCTGACCACCACCGACACCGGCAACGAGATCCGTGACATCGCCTGGCGCGACGACGAGCACCTGCTCGTCCTGGTGGAGGGCACCGCCGGGCAGACGCTCAACGAGATCAACGTGGGCGACGGCGAGACCACCGGGGTGCCGCTGAAGGACCGGCTGCAGTCGGTGGCGGCGTTCAAGGACCAGGTGCTGGCCGAGGTGGCCACGGACAACGGGAACAAGCTGATGGTGCTCAACCAGGACCAGCAGACGTGGACCGCGAAGATCGACAGCGACGCGGGCACCCCCTTGTTCCCGTTGGGGTGACCCGGTCACGCCGCTCGTTGTTCGTTCGTTCCTGCGTGCCTGCGTTCCTGCGTTCCTGCGTGCGTAGCGTCAGCGGGGCGAAACTGTCGGTGGCGACCGGCATGCTGGGCGCGTGCTGAAAGCCGTACTGGACCTGGTCCTTCCCTCCGCCTGCGCGGGCTGTGGCGCCGCGGGCGCGTCGTGCTGCCCGAGGTGCTTCGGCGCCCTGACCGCCGCGCCCGCCGAGCGCGGCCCGGTGCCGCGGCCGCCCGGGCTGCCCGCGTGCTGGGCGGCGGCGCCCTATGAGGGGGCGGTGCGCAGGATGATCGTGGCGTACAAGGAGCGTGGCGCGGTCGCCTTGGCCGGGGTGCTGGCCGAGGCGGTGACGCGCACGCTGCTGGTGGCGCTGGGGCAGGCGGGGGAGTGGGTGGGCGGCCGGTTCGCCGTCGTGCCGGTGCCGAGCGCGCGGGCGAGCGTGCGGGGCAGAGGTCATGATCCCGTCGGGCGGCTGGCGGTGCTGGTGGCGGGGCGGCTGCGGGCGCTCGGGTGGGGCGCCGAGGCGTGGGCGGGGCTGGGGCAGGTCCGGAGGGTGGCCGACCAGGCGGGCCTGAGTCGCTCTGAGAGAGCCGCCAACCTCGGAGGGTCACTCCAGGTCCTGCCCCTCGCAAAAGGCCCGCCAGCGCCGCTTGCGCTGCTCCTGGACGACATCGTGACGACCGGCGCCACCCTCGCCGAGGCCGCCAGGGCCCTCCGAGCTGCGGGGATCGCCGTGCCGCTGGCCGTGACCGTGGGCGCGACACGCCGAAGATCTTGAATTCTCATGGTCACGTTCGGTAAAGAAAGATCCAAATCGGGAGCCTAGCCCGGAGGTTAGATGTCACTTCCCCTAGACCGGCACCGGGGCTGCTCAGCGGACCGGAGACCCGTAGGCATAAGGGTTGCCGATCGGTTAAACAGGGCATCGGAAGGCGCTTTCCCGCCTGGTCAAGGTCACGCAGGGTGATCCACCGGTCGAGGGTCAGGCTGACATTCGTGCTGGATGCGGATAGCGTTCCTACATGGCACCCGTTCGGGTCCGTGGTTGCGCAGAGTCGGGGGTCCCGGCTCTGCTAGCCGATGCCAGCCGCAGGCAAAACGGTCCACGTAAGGCGACTCTTTGTCGACCGATCACGGTGCGGCTTAGGGGTAAGTCCTGCCTTCCCGGGGGTCCAGATGTCCCCCGTCAGGAGAGAAGGGCAGTAGTGGCAACAGAGCTGCGAAACCCTCAGCAGGCGGATGTGGGGTCGAAGACCAGGTCGGCCGGGCGGGTGCCTTCCGAGTTCCCGGTGACGCAACGTCGGAAGAGGGTAACGGTGACAGGAAGGCAGACAGAAGACCCCGTCCGACGTGCACGTCGTCGGGCGCTCTTGCTCAGTCGTTAGACCGAAAGGGGGGCTGTTGCATGGACATCATCGTCAAGGGCCGGCACACAGGAGTTAGTGATCGGTTCCGAGACCACGTGACGACCAAGCTGGCCAGGATCGAACGTCTGGACAACAAACTCATCCGAGTCGATGTGGAGGTGTCCAAGGAGCGTAATCCGCGCCTCGCCGACCAGCGCGAGCGCGTCGAGCTCACCATTCACTCCCGAGGGCCGGCCATCCGGGCCGAGGCCTCGGCCGACGACCGATTCGCAGCCCTCGATCTAGCCCTCGACAAGCTGGAAGGCCGCCTCAGGCGACTGGCCGACCGGCGCAAGGTCCACCACGGCAACCACTGCCCGCCCTCGGTGGCGGAGATCACCGCGACGCTTCCCGCCGCCACCGATCTGGCGCCCCGTACCCAGCCCGACGTCCCCAAGCAGGCCGAACCCGACGAAGACGAGCTGCAGCAGAAGAGCGACCAGCTCTACGACGACATCGTCCCGATCGAGATGGACGGCGACGGCCCGCTCATCGTCCGCGAGAAGTTCCACAGAGCCGAGCCGATGACCATCGACCAGGCCCTGCTCGAAATGGAGCTGGTCGGACACGACTTCTACCTGTTCCGTGACAAGGAGAGCGGCCAGCCGTGCGTCGTCTACAACAGACGCGGCTACAACTACGGCGTGTTGCGGCTCGTAGAGCCCTGATCGCGCGCTAAAAGATCTTCTCGACCACCCGAGAACCGCGGGTACGTGCCATCATGGCGGTGCAACGGCTCTGGCCCCCCGACGAGGAGGAGACGTGAGCGAGCTCAGTCAGGTAGGGATGAGCGAGCGAAGCGAGGCAATGGCAGGCGCGAAGCCGATCGTCATGAGGCTGGTCGTCACGAGGTCCGTCAAGGAGGCTTCGTGACCGAGTCTGGCGAGGCCCGCGCTCAGGCGAGCGAGCCGATCCGCGTGCTGATCGTCGACGATCACGAGCTGATCCGGCGGAGCCTGGCGTTGGCGCTGGCTGCCGAGCCCGACATCGAGGTGGTCGGTGAGGCGAGCGACGGGCAGGAGGCGGTCGAACTGGCCGATCGCCTCATGCCTGACGTCGCCCTCATGGACGTACGCATGCCCCGGCAGGACGGGATCGAGGCGACGAAGGGCATCAAGGCCTCCGTCCCCAGCACCCGCATCATCATGCTGACGGTCAGCGACGAGGAAGAGGACCTCTTCGAGGCCATCAAGGCAGGAGCCACCGGCTACCTGCTCAAGGACGTCCAGATCAACGACGTCCCCGCCGCGGTGCGCGGCGTGCACGAAGGCCAGTCGTTAATCAACCCGGCGATGGCGGCCAAGCTCATCAGCGAGTTCGCCAACATGAGCCGCAAGGAGGCCGAACGCCCGCCCCAGCTCCCCGTCCCCCGGCTGACCGACCGGGAGATGGAGGTGCTGCGGCTCGTCGCCAAGGGCATGAACAACCGGGAGATCGCCAAACAGCTCTTCATCTCCGAGAACACCGTGAAGAACCACGTCCGCAACATCCTCGACAAGCTACAGCTGCACTCGCGGATGGAGGCCGTGGTTTACGCGGTGCGGGAGCGCATGCTCGAGATCACCTGATCCCTCCACGCGCTCCCGCCTTCCCTCAAGGCGAACCCCGGCGTCGTGGGTGCGCGCCTTTGAAGTGGTCGCAGGCGCGCGTCACTCCGGTGGCGCCAGCACGCCATGATGCGCATCCCGCGCGGCCGGCCCCGTCACCGGGGCGCCTGTGCCTTCGAGACGGCCCGTGCTGTGGCCTTCACATGACGCGAGACGAGCCCTGCCCAGGCGCCTGTGTCTTCCCCAGGCGTGCCTGCGCCTCACTCCGGCCCCCGCTCGCGTGCACGACCCGGGACACGCCCCTGCACCAGGTGTGGCGAGCCCCCGCGTAGACTCCTGCGCCTTCTCCAAGACTTACCGGCGCCCTACTGCCGCGTAGGTCTCCGGCTCGGCCGTGCGGGTATCGAGCCCGGGCCGCCGCCTTGCGATCCCGCTGCCTTCGAGCACGTCGCGCGGCACGCACCGTACCTCGTGCGCAAGGACCTGCCCCGTGCCCGCGCACGCGAACGGGCCGCCCGCAACCGAGGGCGTGCGGCCCCTCGCCAAGCGTGTGCGTGCGACCCCAGCCAGGCGTGCGCCCGGCCCGAGCCGGCGCGTGTGAGGCTCGGGCACGAGCACGTGAGGTGGCTCGGCCACGTGAAGTGGCTCAGTCGCGTGACGTGACTCGGCCACTGTGAGGTGGCTCAGGTGCCGTTCAGGATGGGGAGCAGCTCCGGAGGGTCGGTGCGTTCGACGCGGACGGTGTCGCAGCCCACCCACTCGGCCGCCGACCACAGAGCCTCGCTCAGCGCGTCGGCCCACTTGGCGGGGGACAGGCCGGGCTCCAGGTGGACCTGCCTGGCCACCAGCGTGGAGCCCTCGCGGGCCGGGTCGACGCGGCCGATCAGGCGCCCGCCCGCCAGCACCGGCATCGTGAAGTAGCCGTGCACGCGCTTGTGCTTGGGGACGTAGAGCTCGAGCGTGTAGGTGAAGCCGAAGACGCGCTTCGTGCGCTCCCGGTGCCAGATCAGGGAGTCGAACGGTGACACGAGCGTGGTGCGGTGGCGGCCGCGCGGCTCGGATTCCAGACCGGCGGGGTCGGCCCAGGCGTTGCCCTGGCCCTTCTTGCCCGGCCAGCCGGCGACGGTCACGGGCACCAGGCCCGCCGCGCCGCTGAGCAGGACCTCGTCGAGGATCGCGGCGTGCCGGCCTCTGAGGCGAAGGAAGTCGAGCAGGTCGGTGCGGTTGGCCACGCCCAGGGAGCGGCCGGCGATGCCGGCCAGGCGTACGATGCACTCCTCGTCGGACAGGTCCTCGGCCAGGAGGTCGGCGGGGACCACACGCTCGGCCAGGTCGTAGACGCGGCGCCAGCCGACGCGGCGGCTGCACACCAGCTCGCCGATGTCGAGCAGCCACTCTAGGCCGATCTTGGAATCGGACCAGTCCCACCACGGGCCGCCGTTCTTGGCGCCGCCCACGTCGGACGTCGTCAGCGGGCCCGACTCGCGGACCTGGTCGAGCAGCTTGTCCACGTTGTCGGGCACCTCGTGCCAGCGGAACTTCCGCTCCCGGTAAGCCCGGCGGCGGAACGAGTAGAGCGGCCAGTGCTCGATGGGCAGGATGCAGGCGGCGTGACACCAGTACTCGAAACTTTGGGCCGGATCGTGCCAGTAGGCGCGCTCGACCTTCGACCGGCCCACCGCGCCCAGCCGGGCGTAGGCGACCAGCTCGTGCGACCGGGCCAGGACCGAGATCGTGTCGAGCTGCACGGCGCCCAGCCTGCGGAGCATGGCATGCACTCCGCCCTTACGCGCGTCGGCGCCGATGAGACCCTGGGCACGCAGGATGATCCGGCGGGCTTCGTCGGCGGACAACTCAGTCACACCGGTCATGCCCGCGCCTCCATATGGCGATGCATGCGAGCAATCTAGCGACGAGCACCGACAAATTCGGCCCCCACCCACCCCCGCCCCCCTCACACCGGGGGCGGGTGGGTGATGCCGGGCCATGCGAGGCGCGGCTGGAAGGGCGAGAGCGTGAGGCATGGGGCCCGAGACATGAGGTCGCGAACGGTGCCGGAGAGAGGTGCCATCGCGCGAATGGGGGCGACCGGCACCGGAGCACGAAGGGGCGGGGCACGAACGAGCAGCGTCCGGGCGCGGGGAAGGGGGCCCCGGGCGTGAATGGCGCGGCGCGCGGTGGCGCGGCGCGAAGCGCGAGGGGGCAAGTCGTGGGGGAACGCGCAGGGCGGGCGCGGGAGGCTGGGGACTGAGGTGCGTGGGCGCGAAAGGTGCCCGAGCGAGGTGCATGCGCGAGGGGGCGGGCATGGAAACGGCGGGCGGCCCGTCAGAGGGGCGCCCGCCGTAAGAAGCGTGTGCTAGCGGTGATCCTCAGCGCGCATGCCCACCCGCGGTGCGTCGATCACGACGTCGGTGAAGATGTCGAAGACGAGGGCGAGGATGCCGCCGACGACGAACAGACCGGCGCCGATCCAGACGAGCGTCCAGTTGGCGGCCGTCAGGCCGAAGCCGGCCACGACGGTGCCCACGAGCATCACCGTCACCGCGAGCCAGGAGGACGCGCGCCCGCCGTGGCTGCCGAGATTCTCCGTATGCTCCGACTTCTTCCCCTCAACCATGACAAATCCTTCCTTTGCCGGATATCCCGCTATTGGTGCGAGCCGGCTCTCCACCGGCATACCCTCTGCCTTGTCCCCATTCTCCCAGACGGGTTCTGCGCCCTCGTCGTCACGGTGGCTGTGTCTGGTTGCGGAACCGCCTACGATGGCTAACGGGGAAGTTTGTCTCGGCCTCTCCTCCTGGCGGCGCCGCCGGGGTAGACCTGCGAGGAGCTTTACATAAAGTGGCAGCCATTCTCGACAAGATCCTACGTGCCGGCGAAGGCAAGATCCTGCGCAAGCTCAAGCGGATCGCAGACCAGGTCAACTCCATCGAGGACGACTTCACGAGCCTGTCCGACGCGGAGTTGCGTGCGCTGACGGACGAGTTCAAGCAGCGCCATGCCGATGGCGAAAGCCTTGACGATCTGCTTCCCGAAGCGTTCGCGACCGTGCGCGAGGCGGCCCGCCGCGTGCTCGGCCAGCGGCCCTACGACGTGCAGATCATGGGCGGCGCGAACCTTCACATGGGCAACATCTCCGAGATGAAGACCGGTGAGGGCAAGACGCTGACCTGTACGCTGCCGTCCTACCTCAACGCGATCGCGGGCAAGGGCGTGCACGTCGTCACGGTCAACGACTACCTGGCCAAGCGTGACGCCGAGACCATGGGCCGCGTGCACCGCTTCCTCGGCCTCGAGGTCGGCTGCATCGTCTCCGGCCAGGCGCCCGACGAGCGCCGCAAGCAGTACGAAGCCGACATCACGTACGGCACGAACAACGAGTTCGGCTTCGACTACCTGCGCGACAACATGGCGTGGTCGCTCGACGAGTGCGTGCAGCGCGGGCACTTCTACGCGATCGTCGACGAGGTCGACTCGATCCTCATCGACGAGGCCCGTACGCCGCTGATCATCTCCGGCCCCGGCGAGCAGTCGGGCAAGTGGTACACCGAGTTCGCCAAGATCGTCCCCCGTCTGCGCAGGGGCGTCGAGGCGAAGAACCCGGGCGAGGAGAGCACCGGCGACTACATCGTCGACGAGAAGAAGCGCACGGTCGGCATCCTGGAGTCGGGCGTCGAGAAGGTCGAAGACTGGCTCGGCATCGACAACCTCTACAAGCCGGAGCACACCCACCTCGTCGGCTTCCTGAACAACGCGCTCAAGGCCAAGGAGCTGTTCAAGAAGGACAAGGACTACATCGTCGCCGACGGCGAGGTCCTGATCGTCGACGAGTTCACCGGCCGCATCCTGCACGGCCGCCGCTACAACGAGGGCATGCACCAGGCCATCGAGGCCAAAGAGGGCGTGAAGATCAAGGACGAGAACCAGACTCTCGCCACGGTCACGCTGCAAAACTACTTCCGTCTCTACAGCAAGCTGGCCGGCATGACCGGCACGGCGGCCACCGAGGCGAACGAGTTCCACCAGACGTACAAGCTGGGCGTCGTCCCGATCCCGACGAACCGCCCGATGATCCGCAAGGACCAGCCGGACGTCGTCTACAAGACCGAGGATGCCAAGTTCGACGCGGTCGTCGAGGACATCAAGGAGCGCTACGAGCGCGGCCAGCCGGTGCTGGTCGGCACCACCTCGGTGGAGAAGTCGGAGCGGCTGTCCAAGGCGCTCAAGCGGCGCGGCGTGCCGCACGAGGTGCTGAACGCGAAGAACCACGCGCGTGAGGCGTCGATCATCGCCGAGGCGGGCCGCAAGGGCGCCGTCACCGTCGCCACCAACATGGCCGGTCGCGGCACCGACATCATGCTCGGCGGCAACTCCGAGTTCCGCGCCGACCTCGAGCTGCGCCAGCGCGGCCTCGACCCGGTCGAGACGCCGGAGGAGTACGAGAAGGCCTACCCCGAGGCGCTGGAGAAGGCCAGGGCCGCGGTCAAGGCCGAGCACGACGAGGTCACCGAGCTGGGCGGCCTCTACGTCCTCGGCACCGAGCGGCACGAGTCGCGCCGCATCGACAACCAGCTCCGCGGTCGTTCCGGCCGTCAGGGCGACCCCGGCGAGTCGCGCTTCTACCTGTCGCTCGGCGACGACCTGATGCGCCTGTTCAACTCGGCCAGGGTCGAGATGATCATGACCAGGCTGCAGATCCCCGACGACCAGCCGATCGAGTCCGGCATCGTCTCCAAGGCCATCGCCTCCGCCCAGCACCAGGTCGAGCAGCAGAACTTCGAGATCCGCAAGGAAGTTCTGAAGTACGACGAGGTGATGGACCGCCAGCGCAAGGTCATCTACGCCGAGCGCCACCGCGTCCTGGAGGGCGCCGACCTGCACGAGCAGGTGCGCGGCTTCATCGGCGAGGTCATCGACGGCTACGTCGCGGGCGCCACGGCCGAGGGCTTCGCCGAGGAGTGGGACCTCGACAAGCTGTGGAAGGCGTTCGGCGAGCTCTACCCGGTCTCCGTCCGGATCGACGACCTCATCGAGGAGGCCGGCAGCCGCGAGGAGCTGACCGCCGAGCTCATCAGCGAGAAGATCAAGGCCGACGCGCTGGCCGCCTACGACCGGCGCGAGGAGGAGTTCGGCGCGGAGACCATGCGCGACCTGGAGCGCCGCGTGATCCTCTCCGTCCTCGACCGCAAGTGGCGCGAGCACCTCTACGAGATGGACTACCTGCGCGAAGGCATCGGCATGCGGGCCTACGCGCAGAAGGACCCCAAGATCGAGTACGCCCGCGAGGGCTTCGAGATGTTCGCCGCGATGCTCGAAGGCATCAAGGAGGACTCCGTCGGCTTCCTGTTCAACCTCGAGGTCGAGGTGCAGGAGAACCCGATCGTCGAGGAGGAGGACGCCGTCCTCGCCGAGACCCGCTCGATCATCGCCCGCGGCCTGCGCGGGCCCGAGCGGCCGGCCGAGCTGGAGTACTCCGCGCCCGGCGAGCAGGGCGAGGTCGAGCACGTCCGCGTCCGCACGACCCAGGCCGAGCGGGCGGCCTACGGCAACGTAGAGCGCAACGCGCCGTGCCCGTGCGGGTCGGGCAAGAAGTACAAGCGCTGCCACGGCGACCCGAAGAACGCCGCCTGACCCAGCAGCCAGGCCGGGTCTACGCGCCCGTGTCCACTCGAGGGCATCGAGTGGACACGGGCGCTGCTCGTTACCGAGGTCGCCGGCGGTTCCAGTGTGCTGCCGCCGCCCGGGCGAGTGTGGTCACAGGCCGAAAGAGGGTGCGGCGGCGGCCGGGATTTCGGTGTTGATCATGCCGTTTCGAATTCGGTGCACAGCCATTGGCTGCCGTGGCGTTCCAGGCGGAGGGCGAGCACGTGGTTGCGGTCGCCGCAGTGGACGAGCGCGCACATTTCGATGGCGCCGTCCCGGGGCTGCTTCATATGGACGCTCCCGGTGAACGGCGGCCTGTTGGCGTGTATCATTTGGCCCGCGCGGACCAGGGCCTGGTAGGCGCGGTCGGTGAATCGGTCCGCCAGGATCTGGGGCGGGCGGCGGCCGGCCAGCACCTCTGCCAGGGCCTGGGTCAGGTGGCGCAGCTTGCGCTCGTCCGGTTGGGCGCCTGGCGGCCCCCACGTCAAGGGGGCCAGGGCCAGCGCGCCGTCGATCCCGATCTCCGGGGACATGGGCTCCTCCGATGCTCTGCGTCGAAAAAAGAGTTGATATAAGGAGTTTTCGGCTGGGCTCAGGAATACAAAGGGCGCCGACTTGTGTGCCGGGCGGCGAAAATCATCCATTCTTGTGGAGAATGTCGGGCGGGCCGGAGGGGTTTCGGCCGGGGGTGGGAAGGGTTTAGGGCTCGCGGCCGGGGGTCGGGAGGTCGAGCCGGCGGATCAGCACGGTGAACAGCGCGTAGTAGAGCAGCAGGTACGCCAGTCCGAACGCGATGATCCAGCCGAGGCCGTGCGTGTTGGACTTGCTGGCGTTCAGGAGCAGGTCGATGGCGCCGCCGGAAAAGGTGAAGCCGAGCCGGGCGCCGAGCGCGGCCATCAGGGCCATGGACAGGCCGGTCAGCAGGGCATGGGCGGCGAAGAGGGCGGGCGCGACGAAGATGAACGCGAACTCCAGCGGCTCCGTGATGCCCGTGACGAAGGCCGTCAGCCCGGCCGAGAGCAGGATGCCGCCGACGGGTTTCCTGCGTTCGGGAGGGGCGGCCCGCCACATCGCCAGCGCGGCCCCCAGCAGGCCGAACATCATGACGGGGAAGAAGCCCGTCATGAAGATGCCGGCCCCTTGCTCGCCGGCGAAGTAGCAGTTGAGGTCGCCGGCCGCGTCCCGGGTGGCGCCGTTCACGCCCGCGTGGCACTCGGGCAGGGTGAACCAGACGATCGTGTTGAGCACGTGGTGCAGGCCGATGGGGATGAGCAGGCGGTTGGCCATCCCGTAGATGCCGGTCCCGGCCGTGCCGTGGGCCGAGAGCCAGTCGCCCGCCTGCGCGAGCCAGTCGCCGACCGGCCGCCACGCGAGGCCGAACAGCACGCCGAGGAGCAGGGCGGCCACGGCGGTGATGATCGGGACGGAGCGGCGTCCGCCGAAGAAGGCCAGCCAGGACGGCGGCTTGACGCGGTGGAAGCGCTGCCAGAGGAGGGCGGCCGTGAGGCCGACGAGGATGCCGCCGAGGACGCCGGTGGGGTTCGGGGCGCCCCGGTCGAGGGCGGGGACGCCGCGCTGGAGGAGCACGGTGACCTTGTCGTGGACGGCGCCGTGCCCGGCGTCGAAGAAGAGGATCTTGGTGACGTGGTCGAAGACGAGGTAGCCGACCAGGGCCGCGAGCGCGGTGGAGCCGTCGGACTTGCGGGCGAAGCCGATCGCGACGCCGACGGCGAACAGCAGCGGCAGGTTGTCGAACAGGGCGCCGCCCGCCGCCGCCATGACGTTGGCCACGGGCAGGAGCCAGGGGAGCGTCCCGCCGAGGCCGTCGGCGCCGAGCAGGTCGTCCTGGCCGAAGCGGTAGAGCAGCCCGGCGGCGGGCAGCACCGCGATCGGCATCATGAGCGAGCGGCCGATGCGTTGCAGCACGGAGAAGGCCGACGACAGGCGGGACGGCGGCGGGGCCTGGTCCTGCACGGTCACCCCCCACGTGCGCGGTTACGTGGGGGTTCGCACCCTTACTACCCTGGGCTCGATCGCCGGGAACCCGCGCCTAGGTCTCGCCTGAGTCGAGATCGGGCTCGGGTTCGCGTCCTGGCGTCATGATGTCGAGCCGGCGGATCAGGAACGTGAACACGACGTAGTAGATCACGCCGTAGACCAGGCCCAGGGCCAGGATGCCGGGCAGGTTCTCGGTGTTGGACTTGCTGGCGTTCAGGAGCAGGTCGAGCAGGCCGGCGGAGAAGCCGAAGCCGAGCTGCCCGCCGATCAGCGTGGTCAGCGCCATCGCCAGGCCCGTCAGGATGGCGTGCACGACCAGCAGCAGCGGCGCCACGAAGATGAACGCGAACTCGATCGGCTCCGTGATGCCCGTGACGAACGAGGCCAGCGCCGCCGACAGCATGATGCCGCCCACGGTGGCGCGCCGGTGCGCGGGGGCGGCCCGCCACATGGCCAGGGCGGCGGCCGGCAGGGCGAACATCATGACGGGGAAGAACCCCGCCATGAACTGGCCGGAGTGCGGGGCGCCGGCGAAGTAGCAGTTCCAGTCCCCGCCGAGCACCTGGCCGCCGACGTCGCACTGCGGCACCACGTACCAGACGACGGAGTTGACGAAGTGGTGCAGGCCGAGCGGGATGAGCAGGCGGTTGATCAGGCCGTAGATGCCGGTGCCGACGGGGCCGATGGCGGCCAGGGCCTCGCCGGCGTGGCGGATCCACTCGCCGATCACCGGCCACAGCCAGCCGAAGACCACGCCCATGAGCAGGGCCACGATGGAGGTGATGATGGGCACGAAGCGCCGGCCGCCGAAGAAGGCCAGCCAGGACGGCAGCTTGATGCGGTGGAAGCGCTGCCACAGGAGCGCCGCGACCAGGCCGATGACGATGCCGCCGAGCACCTTCGTGGGGTTCTGGATGCCGTTGTCGACGATCTCCCTGATGCCGTGGGGCTCGACGACCTTGACGGCGACGGTGTCCTTGATGTCGGAGCCGAAGAACATGGCCTTGGTGACGCGGTCGAAGACGAGGTAGCCGACCACGGCGGCCAGCGCGGTGGAGCCGTCGGACTTGCGGGCGAAGCCGATCGCGACGCCGACGGCGAACAGCAGCGGCAGGTTGTCGAACAGGGCCGCCCCGGCGGCGGCCAGCACGTGGGCGACCTCGTTCATCCAGGCCATCCCGGCGACGTCGGCCAGGCCGCCCGGCTCGGCGCCGTTGGAGCCGAGCATGTCGGGCTGGCCGAAGCGTTGCAGCAGGGCGGCGGCGGGCAGGGCGGCGATGGGCAGCATGAGGGAGCGGCCGAGCCGCTGGAGCACGGTCATCACGCGAGCGAACGGCGAGGGCCGGGCGGCGGTGGCTGGAGAGGTCTCGTTCACGGGTTCGTTCGCCTGTGGAAGCGCGGGTTCGGGAGCGTGCTCATTCGCGTGCTCGTTCGCGTGCTCGTTCACCGGGCGGTCCTCCGAGGCGTGGAAGTGCCGGGAGTCATGGAGGGGCGCCACACCCGGCTCGGCCTGGTCCGGTGGGGCGTCAGGGGTGCGGCCTCAGCCGCGCCTGGAGGGCATTTCGAGGCTGGTGCGCAGCTGGTAGCGGTCGGCGCGGTAGGTGGACACGCCCAGCTCCGCGCAGACCCCGCCGGAGAACGACCGGCGCTGCAGCAGCAGCACGGCCCCGCCGCGCGGCAGCTTCAGCAGGTCGGCGTCGCTCGGGTCGGCGATGCCGCCGTCGATGGCCAGCTCCCCGGCGTCCATGACGAGCCCGTAGCGCCGCTCCAGCAGCTCGTACAGGGACCGGTCGGACAGGTCGTGGTCGGCGAGGTCGGGGGCGAGCTTGACCGGGATGTGGGCCCGTTCGATGGACAGCGGCTCGCCGTCGGCGGTGCGCAGGCGCTCGATGAAGTGCACCTCCTCGCCCGGCGGGATGCCCAGCTCCTTGGCCAGGTGGGCGCTGGCCCGCACGATGCGGCGATCGAGGTCGCGGGAGCCGGGGATCATGCCGCGCGCCCGCATGTCGTCGGTGAACGACGTGAGCTGGAGCGCCAGCTCGATCTTCGGCCGGGCGACGAACGTGCCCTTGCCGGGCACCCGGTGCAGCCGGCCTTCGGACACGAGGTGGTCGACGGCCTGCCGCACGGTCATCCTGGACAGGCCGAAGCGCTGGCAGAGCTCGCGCTCGGACGGGATGGCCGCGCCGATGCCGAACTCGTCGCTGTCGATGAGGTCCAGCAGGATCTCGCGAAGCTGGAAGTACTTGGGCACCGGGCTGTCCGGATCGATGTGCGCCACGGATCCTCCCCTCGTCTCTCTCTGGGCCATGGGCTATGGTTCGTACTGGTCTAGTCCGGACTAGACCACATGTCGCGAAAGACGGTCAAGTCTGAACCGTAATGACCCGAGGGATGAGCCGAAGATGACCACCAAGATGCGCAGCGAGATCGCCGAGCAGCCGACCGCGCTGCGGGCCACGCTCGACTCCCTGCTCCCCAAGATCGGCGAGATCCAGGCCATGGGCGAGCGGACCCGCCAGTTGCTGTTCATCGCGCGCGGCACCTCCGACAACGCAGCAGTGTACGGGCGTTACCTGGTGGAATCGCACGCCGGACGCCTGTCCGCGCTGGCCGCCCCGTCGATCGCGACCACGTACAAGCGCAAGCTCGACCTCGACGGCGTGCTGGCCGTGGCCATCTCGCAGTCGGGCCGCACCGAGGAGATCGTCGAGACGCTGGCCTGGGCGAAGGACTGCGGGGCGCGCACCGTCGGCGTCACGAACGGCGGCGCGGACAGCCCGCTGGCGCAGGCCGCCGACGTGGCCCTGTGCACGGTGGCGGGCGAGGAGAAGGCCGTGCCCGCGACGAAGACGTACACGACGCAGCTCGCCGCGCTGGCCGTGCTCGCGATCGGGCTGGGCGCCGACGTCGACGCCGACGAGCTGCGGCGGGTGCCCGACGCGGTGGAGAAGCTGATCGCGGAGCCCGGCGACATCGAGGCCGTCGTCGAGGGGCTCGCGGACAAGCCGGGCGTGGTCGTGTCCGGGCGCGGCCTGGCGTTCTCGACCGCGCTGGAGACCGCGCTCAAGCTCAAGGAGGCCTGCTACCTGCACGCCATGGGCCTGTCGTACGCCGACCTGCTGCACGGCCCCATCGCCGTGGTGGACGCCGACACGCCGGCGCTGCTGGTGGCCGCCGAGCACAGCCCGACCCTCCAGGGGACGATCGCGCTGGCCGAGCGGGTGGTGGCCGCGGGCGCGGCGGCGTACACGATCGGCGGGGGCACGGCGCTCGCGCAGGCGGGCACGGCCGCGCTGAACGGCCCCGACCTGCCCGAGTGGCTGGCCCCGATGGGCCTGATCGTTCCCGGGCAGCTGCTCACCGAGGCGCTGGCCCGCAGGCTCGGCATCGACCCCGACGCGCCGCGCGGCCTGAACAAGGTCACCCAGACCGACTGATCTAGCCTGGTCAGAGTGCTAATCCTAGGGAGGACCCGATGGCGGCGGACGTGAACGCGATCATCGCCGCGCTGGGCGGCGCCGACAACATCATCGAGATAGAGCCCTGCATCACCCGCCTGCGGACGGAGGTGCGCGACGCCTCGAAGGTGAACCAGGCGGCGCTCAAGGCGGCCGGCGCGCACGGCGTGATGGCCGCCGGCAACGTGGTGCAGGTCGTCGTCGGGCCGGAGGCGGACACGATCGCCAGCGACATCGAGGATGTCATCGGCTGAAGGCGAGACCATGACGACTGTTCTCGCCCCGATGGAGGGGACGGCTGTGGGGTTGGCGGCCGTGCCCGATCCGGTGTTCTCCGCGGGCATGGTCGGGCCGGGAACGGCGATCGACCCGCTGAGGGGGCCAGGCAAGGCCGTGGCCCCCATAGCGGGAAAGATAATGAAGCTGCACCCGCACGCGTACGTCATCGTGGGAGACGACGGCAAGGGCGTGCTGGTGCATCTGGGCATCGACACGGTCCAGCTCAAGGGGGCCGGCTTCCAGCTCCTGGCCGCTGAGGGCGACAGGGTGAGCGCCGGGCAGCCGGTGGTGGCGTGGGACCCGTCGGCCATCGAGGCGGGCGGCCGCTCGCCCGTCTGCCCCGTCGTGGCGCTCGACGCGCTTTCGGAGGAGCTGACGGGGGTAGCTGAGGGGGCGGTGCACGTCGGGGATGAGCTTTTCAGGTGGGGATAGCGGCCGTTCGCCCGAGACGGGCCGCACCCGGCACAATGAACGGGTTGCCCGTGTTTACCGCGATGACAGACGAAGGTCCGGCCGGTCTGGACCGGCTCGAGAAGGAGGAGCAGCAAGATGGGTGAGCGCAAGGTCACCGTGGCGGCGGAGGTAGGGCTGCACGCCCGTCCCGCGGCGACGTTCGTCCAGCGGGCCAAGCTGGCCCCGATGGACATCACGGTGGCGAAGACCCACGGCGGTGGTCCGGTCAACGGCAAGAGCATCCTCGCGATCATGGCGCTCGACGTCCGTCAGGGCGAGTCCGTGGTGATCAGCGCGGAGGGTGAGGGCGCCGACGAGGTGCTCGACGAGCTGGCGAAGATCGCCAGTACGCCATGAACCTCCGGGGGGTGGGGGTCAGCCCGGGCATCGGGCACGGCCCCTCTTACGTCCTGACCGTCTCCGTGCCCGAACCCCCCGAGGGCGCCACCTACACCGGTGAGGCGGAGCGGGAGAAGGAGCGCGCGATGGCCGCGCTCACGCAGGTCGCGGGCGAGCTGGAGGCCCGCGGCAACCAGGCGGGCGGCGAGGCCGAGGAGATACTCAAGGCCCAGGCGCTGATGGCCGAGGACCCCGGGCTCGTCGTGAAGGTGCGATCGCTGATCGACCGCGGCCTGGCCGCCCCCAGGGCGGTCTTCGAGGCGTTCACGAAGTACCGCGACGTGCTGACGGGGTCCGGCGGGTATCTGGGCGAGCGGGCCGCCGACCTCGGCGACATCAGGGACCGGGTGATCGCGCTGCTCAACGGGCAGGCGATGCCGGGGCTGCCGGTGGCGCCCGAGGAGCCGTACGTGCTGGTCGCCCGGGATCTCGCGCCCGCCGACACGGCGCTGCTGTCCAGGGACGACGTGGTCGCGTTCGTCACCGAGGAGGGCGGCCCCACCAGCCACACCGCGATCATGGCCAGGTCGATGGGCGTGCCCGCCGTCGTGGCCTGCCCGGGTGCCACGCGCATCCCGCCGGGCGTGCCGGTGATGGTGGACGGCACCTCGGGAGAGGTGCGGCTGGAGCCGGCCGCGTCCGACGTGGCCCACGCGGTCGGCGCCGCGACCGCCCGGCAGGCCGCGCTCGCGACCTGGACGGGGCCGGGCGGCACCGCCGACGGGCATCCCGTGCCGCTGCTGGCCAACGTGGGCGGCCCGGCCGAGCTCGACGCCGCCGTGGCCGCCGGGGCGGAGGGCATCGGCCTGTACCGCACCGAGTTCCTCTTCCTCGACCGGCCCGAGCCGCCCTCCGCCGAGGAGCAGGAGCACGCCTACCGGGCGGCGCTGGAGGCGTTCCCCGGAGGCAGGGTGGTGGTGCGCACGCTGGACGGCGGCGCGGACAAGCCGCTGGCGTTCCTGCCCGCGGCCACGGAGCCGAACCCGGCGCTCGGGGAGCGGGGCCTGCGCCGGTTCGCGCGGTACCCCGAGGTGATGGACGTGCAGCTCGGCGCCGTGGCGGCGGCCGGCGGCGCGTCGGTGATGGCGCCGATGGTGGCCACGGCCGAGGAGGCCGCCTGGTTCGCCCGGGAGTGCCGCGACAAGGGGCTGACCGACGTCGGCGTGATGATCGAGATCCCGTCCGCCGCGCTGCGGGCCGCCGACCTGCTCGCCGTGGTCGACTTCGTCTCGATCGGCACCAACGACCTGAGCCAGTACTCCTTCGCCGCCGACCGCCAGCTCGGCGCCGTCAGCGCGATGCACGACCCGTGGCAGCCCGCCCTGCTCGACCTGATCGCCGCCACCGCCGTCGCCGCGGCGCGGGCCGGCAAGCCGTGCGGGGTCTGCGGCGAGGCCGCGGCCGATCCCGCGCTGGCCTGCGTGCTGGTCGGCATGGGGGTCTCGACGTTGTCGATGGCGCCCTCCGCGCTGGCCGCCGTACGCGCCGGGCTCGCCGCGCACACGATGGAGCAGTGCGAGGCGGCGGCCGAGGCGGCACGGGCACCGTCGTCGGCGGCCGACGCGCGGGCGGCGGCCCGCGCCCACCTGCCGGGGCTCGACCGGCTGGGGCTGTAGCGGGCCACGGAGGGGTCGTCGGCTGGATACCTTTGGAGTCATGCTGAGGCGGATCGGTACGACAGGACTCCTGGTGATCGCGCTCACCGCGTGCGGCGGTGGCGGCGGCTCGGCGGAGGTGGAGCCGACCGGAGGCAAGGCCGCCCCGCCCGCGCAGACCACGCCGGCGGCCCCGGCGACGACGCCCGCCCAGCAGAGCGCGGTGGCGCGCGTGCTGGCCGGGCTGAGCGTCGAGGAGAAGGTCGGCCAGCTCTTCATGCCCGTCCTGTACGGCACCGCCGCCGACACGGTCTCCGGCGAGAACCAGGCGAGATACGCCGCCCGGACCCCGGCCAAGGTGATCGAGAAGTACCACCTGGGCGGCGTGATCCTGTTCCCGCAGAACGTCAAGAGCGTCGGCCAGGTCGTCGGCCTGACCAACGGCCTGCAGCGGGCGTCGAAGGAGGTGCCGCTGCTGGTCGGCACCGACCAGGAGAACGGCCTGGTCTCCAGGATGTCCGCCCTCATGACCGACTTCCCCGGCGCGGCCGAGATCGGCGCGACCAAGGACACCGCGCTGTCGAGGGAGGTGGCGAAGGCGACCGGCGAGGAGCTGCGCGCGCTCGGCGTCAACCTCGACTTCGCCCCCGTCGCCGACGTGAACGTCAACCCGCGCAACCCCGTCATCGGCCGCCGCGCGTTCGGCGACGACCCGCAGAAGGTGGCCAAGATGGTGGCCGCGGCGGTCAAGGGGTTCGGCGACGCGAAGATCGCCGCCGCCGCCAAGCACTTCCCCGGGCACGGCGACACCACCGTCGACAGCCACACCGGGCTGCCGGTGATCAGGCATTCCAGGTCGGAGTGGGAGCGCATCGACGCGCCGCCGTTCAAGGCCGCGATCGGCGCCGGGGTGGACGTCGTCATGAGCGCCCACCTCGTCTTCCCCAAGCTGGACCCGTCGGGCGACCCGGCGACGCTGTCCAAGCCCATCCTGACGGGGCTGCTGCGGGACAAGCTCGGGTTCAAGGGCGTCGTCTCGACCGACGCGCTCAACATGGCCGGGGTGCGCAAGAAGTACAACGACGGGGAGATCGCGGTGCGGGCCGTGCTCGCCGGGGCCGACCTGCTGCTCATGCCGAACGACCTGCCCAAGGCGTACGACGCGGTGCTGGCGGCGGTGAAGTCGGGCCGCATCTCGAAGGCGCGCCTCGACCAGTCGGTCACCCGGCTGCTCACGCTCAAGCAGGCCAGGGGGCTGCTGACCGAGGCGCCCGTGGCGTCGGCGGAGCGGGCGGCCGAGGTGCTGCGCTCGTCCGAGCACCGCAAGCTGGCCGCCCGCGTCCGTGATTGACGGAGTGACTAGTGCGAGCCGTGCAGGCCGCTCGCGATGTACATCGCGGCGAGCATGGCGAACAGGAACGCCTGAAGGAACTGGATGAACATCTCGAAGGCGGTGATCAGGACGGTCACCGCCACGCCGAGCACGCCCAGCGGCGCGCCCAGCGGAGAGAGCTGCTCGAACAGGAACCAGAACCCCACCGAGCTGAAGAACGCCACCAGCAGGTGGCCTGCGAACATGTTCGCGAACAACCGGATGAAGTGGGTGAACAGCGAGGTAAGGAACACTTCGGCGAGGATGAGCGGGGCGTAGATGCCGTACGCCCAGCCCGGCAGGCCCTCCAGGTGGATCACGCCGCGCAGGTAGCCGCGCACGCCGTGATGGCGGACGCCGAGGTAGACCTTGATGACGTACACCGAGACGGCCAGGACGGCCGGGAAGGCGATGTGCGCGGCGATGGGGAACTGGATGAACGGGATGACGCCCATCAGGTTCCAGATGAGGACGGTCAGGAAGATCGTCAGGAGCAGGCCCATCCAGCGGTCGGTGTCCTTGCCGAGGTTGGGCCGGGCGATCTGGTCGCGTACGAAGTCGTAGGCGTACTCGCCGAGGCTCTGCCAGCCCTGCGGCACGATCTTCGGCTTGGCGAACGCGGCCCAGCACACGGCGATGGCGATGACCGAGCTCAGGAGGGCGATGGGGACCGGTTTGGTGAACCATTCCGGCCCGCCCGGGATGATGGGGGCGAACTGGAAGAGTTCGGAGCCCGGAGCGGTCCACTCTTCAGGGGAGGTGATCAGGATCGTCGTCCGCACGGCGGTCCCTTCTGGGTAGCGACTTACGCTGGAAGGACACCTTAACCGGCGATTCAGGACACCCCTTTTATAGGGTTTTATCCCTTTATAAATGGGTCTACCCGGGTAAAAGTCATAAGCGTGACGCTCTACCCTAGAACGATGGTTACGGGTGTGCTCATCGACTGGGGCGGCGTCCTGACGACCAGCCTCTCCGACTCCATCGCCCGATGGATCGCGGCCGACAGGATCGACGCCGAGCGCTACCACGCCGTGATGCGCGAGATGATCGACCACGCCTACCGGGGCGGCGACGGGGAGAGCCTGGTCCACGCGCTCGAAAGAGGCGAGATCGAGGGCGCCGCCTTCGAACGCGACCTCGCCGCCCGGCTGCTCACCGTCGACGGCGTCCCGCCGGTCGCCGAAGGGCTGCTGGAGCGCATGTTCGCCGGCTTCGACCGGGTCGAGGCCATGTACGACATGCTGCGCGACGTACGCGGCAACGGCGTCAAGACCTGCCTGCTGTCCAACTCCTGGTCCAACACCTACCCCCGCGACGACTGGGACGAGATCTTCGACGCCGTCGTGATCTCCGGCGAGGTCGGCATGCGCAAGCCCGAACGCCGCATTTTCGAGCACGCGCTCGCCCGGATCGGCCTGGCCGGCGAGCAGTGCGTGTTCATCGACGACATCGAGGCCAACATCCTCGCCGCCCGCGAGCTCGGCATCGCGGGGATCCACCACCGCGACGCGGCCGGCACCATCGCCGAGCTGGAGAACCTCCTGCGGCTCACGTTGCGGAAGTGACCCGCCGACGCCGTGGTGACCAGGCACTATGAGTAGGGTGGCGATGCCTGGTGAGGCAGGCACTCCCACCGCGTTGGAAAGGTACGTCATGCGCGTCTATCTGCCGTGCACTCTTGCGGCCCTGGCCGCGGCGGTCGAGGCGGGAGAGCTGGGCCCCGCCCCGCTGACCGGCTATGCGGTGACGCCCGCCCTGATCGAGTGGTACGCCTCGGGCGACACCGAGGAGCTCGAATACGTCGCGCTCACCGACGCCGCCCGCGCCTCCCTGCGCATGCTGGCCGCCGAACGCGGCGAGGGCGGCAAGGGGGCGCCGCGCCGGGTCGTCGTCGCCGCCGAGGTGCCCGAGCGCTCCGCCACCGTCGGCACCAACCTGGAGGACCGCGCCCGCGTCCGCCTCGCCGAGCCGATCCCGCTGGCCAAGGTGGCCGCCGTGCACATCGACGACGAGTACGCCGTACCCGACATCGAGGCCGCCATCGCCGCGCTGCCCGCCTCCGACGAGGGCGACGACGACGCCCGGTTCACCGTCGACGGCGCGGAGGCGCACGAGCTCATGTGGTACGCGACCCAGGAGATCCCTGACCTGCTGCGTTCATAACGGTGCTATTACGGACGGGCGTGGTCCTTCACAGTGCCTAGCCGGATCTCGCTAGGGTCACGACCCAGCACGAATTGTCTGACAGAAGGAGTCGGTTCCACGTGATGCGTCGAGTCGCAGCGATCGCTGTAGGTGCGGTGGCTCTCCTGGCGCTGGCGCCCGCGCAGGCCCAGGCGGCCGCGCGCAAGCCATATGACCACCAGGACCCCTACCGGTCGGGCTGCGGCAACTCGGCCAGGGTCGTGAAGACCGCCAAGATCAACAGCCGGGCCAACGGGGAGGTCGGCACGATCAAGCTCATGTGGTCCGGCAAGTGCCAGACCAACTGGGTCGAGGTCAGGACCGCCACGTCCGTCCACGGCACCATCAACCTCTACACCGCCGACGGCCGGTCCGACTCGTTCCGGTTCAAGGCCGGCAACGGCGGCCGCCACTGGGGCGACATGCTCTGGGCCAAGGACATGTGCGCCTGGGGCAGCACCAGCGTCCAGTGGGGCGGCGGCAACGGCGGCCAGAACGGCCAGGGCACCACGGGCAAGGCCTGCAAATAAACGAGCGCGAGGGGCTGCGGCGGCGCCGTCGCAGCCCCTGGTTCATCGGATTGTCACACCGGCCCTCTAGGCTGGAAGTGACATGACGAAGCACATCATCTGGGATTGGAACGGCACGCTCTTCCACGACTCCGAAGCCGTGGTCCAAGCCACCAACGCGATCTTCAAGCCGTACGCGCTGCCCGAGCTCACCCTCGACGGCTTCCGCGCCGTCTTCACCCGCCCCATCTGGGTGGCCTACGAGCGCCTGCTCGGCCGCCCGCTCAACGAGGGCGAGTGGGAGCAGCTCGACGACGGGTTCCACGAGCACTACTTCCGGCTCTGCGACGTGTGCGAGCTCGCCGCCGGCGCCGAAGTCATCCTCTCCACCTGGACGGGCACGCAGTCGCTCTGCTCCATGGCCCCGCACCAGCACCTGGTGCCCAAGGTCGAGTCGTTCGGCATCACGCGGCACTTCACCCGCATCGACGGCCTCACCGGAGCCACCGGCGGCGAGAAGGCCGCCCACATGACCGCCCACATCCAGGCCATCGGCGTCGACCCCGGCGAGATCCTCGTCATCGGCGACAGCGTCGACGACGGGCTCGCCGCCCGCCACGTCGGCGCCAGGGCGGTCCTCTACACCGGCGGCATGACCACCAGGGCCGAACTGGAAGAAACCGGGCTCCCCGTCGTCGACCGGCTCACCGACGCACTCGACTACGCCTGAAATCGGCCCGGCGCGGGCCGTAACCTTGGAGGGACCCCTCAGGAGGCAGCCATCAACCGCCTTGTGCTGTGGAACGTCGACCTCACCCTCGTCGACGTCGCCATCGTGACCCGCGACGCCTACGCCGAGGCGTTCCGCCTCGTCACCGGACGGCCCCTCGTCAAACTCGTCCCCCCGCTCGGCCGCCCCGACTCCGAGATCGTCTTCGAGACCCTCGCCGTCAACGGCATCGTCGCCGAGGACGACCACCTGCCCCGCTTCCTGTCCGCCCTCGCCACCGCCTTCGCCGACCGGCGCGGGCGGCTCGCCAAGGAAGGACGCATGATGGCCGGGGCCAAAGACGCGCTCAAGGCCGTCTCACGGCTCGACGGCGTCGTCCAGACCGTCCTCACCGGCACCATCAGGGCCAACGCCGTCCACAAGCTGAAGGCGTTCGGGCTCGACCGGTACGTCGACTTCTCGCTCGGGGGGTACGGCGAGGAGGTCTACCCCAAGGCGACCCTGCTCCAGGTGGCGCAGTCCCGCGCCAAACAGCGGCTCGGGACGCCGTTCACGGCCGCCAACACGGTCGTGATCGGCGACTCCACCCGCGACGTCCAGGCCGCCCGGATCGGCGGGGCGGGGATGATCGGGGTCGCGTCGGGGCGCTCCATGGCCTCGGAACTCCGCGAGGCGGGTGCCGACATCGTCCTGCCGGACCTGTCCTCCGCCTCGGAGGTGGTGGCCGCCGTCACGGCCCTGACGTCCCGCATGGACCGCGCGGTCCACTAAGCGACCCCACCGCGCCCGCCATGCCGCGCCCCGCCGCGCCCCGCCCCGAGCGGCAGCGCCCGCCCGGCAGCGCCACGCGCGGTAACGCCCGCCGCGTCGCGCGGGCCTCGCCTCGCGCCCGGCCCCACGCCCGCGCCTCGCGTTCGGACGCCGGTCGCGCCCGCGCCTCGCCGCGCCCCTGCGCCCGGTGGCCGGTGCCAAGAGGCTTGCCGGAGTACGGCGGGCTCGTGGGGTGCGGTGGGGGGTGGCGTGTGGCCTGCGCCGGGGTGTGGTGGCGGTGTGGCGCGCGCACGTCGGGGTGCGGGTCCTGGGGTGGGGTGGGGGGTGTCTCGCCGTACAGACGGGCGGGATCAGGGGAGGGCGGTGAGGAAGCGGGCGGCGATGGGGGCGGCGACGGCGGAGCCGGCGCCGCCGCCCTCGACGATGACCGAGAACGCCAGGTCCCCCTTGTAGCCGATGAACCACGAGTGGGCGGGGGGTTCCTTGCCTGAGCCGTATTCTGCCGTGCCCGTCTTGCCGGCCGTGCCGGCGGGGAAGCTGACGCCGTGGGCGGTGCCGTCGGTGACGACGGCGGGCATCAGGCGGCGCAGGGCCTTGACGACGGCGGGCTCCAGCGGGCGCGGGTCCGTGGGCTGGGCGTTCGGGATGGGGGAGCCGGTGACGAGGCGGGGCGGGATGTAGGAGCCGCTGGCGATGGCGGCGGCGACGGAGGCCATGTTGAGCGGGCTGGCCAGGACGCGGCCCTGGCCGATGGCGGCGGAGGCGAGGTCGGTGTCGTCCTTGGGGTCGGGGAACTCGGCGCGTACGGCGGGGACGCCGGGCGTGATCGGGTTGCCGAAGCCGAAGCTCTTGGCGACCTGGCCGAGCTGGCCGCCGTTCAGCTCGGCGACGCTCATCTCGCCGAACGTGGTGTTGCACGAGTGCGCGAACGCGTCGCGGAAGGTCAGGGTGCCGAAGTCCTCGTAACCGGCGTTGTGGAAGGGGAAGCCGCCGATGTTCTTCTGGGCGGGGCAGGTGACCCGCTGGTCGGGCTGGACGCCGTCGGCGACGAGCGCGGAGGCGGTCACGACCTTGAACGTGGAGCCGGGCGGGTACTTGCCGAGCAGTGCCCGGTTGAAGCCGCCGGGCGCGTTGACGACGGCCAGGATCTCCCCGGTGGAGGCGCGCAGCGCGACCAGGGAGGCGGGCTTCTTCTCGCCTCGTAGTGCCGCGGCCCCCGCCCGGTGCACTTCGAGGTCGATGGTGGTCTGGATGGGCTTGCTCCCGCCGGGCGGGGCGGCGACGGTCTTGATGCGCCGGTCGCCTTCGTAGAGGTCGATCCTGGTCTGGGACGCGGTGCCGAACCGGTCGGGAAAGGTCTGTTTCATGCCTTCGACGAGTTGCTGCACCGAGCCGGGCGCGCTGGCGTTGTTGAGGTCGGTGCCGTCGGCGGCCAGGACGCGTACGGGGTCGGCCCGCTGCTCGACCAGCCGCAGGGACAGGCCCTTCTTGAGGAGGGGGTGGAGGGTGGCGGGCGTCCAGGTCACCTTCCAGGTGCGGTCGCGCTGGACGAGGTGGAGCTCGCCGTCGTACTGCCAGGGGCGCGTGCCGGTGAGGCCGGCGTGGAAGGGGACGGTGTCGCCGTCCGTGGGCTCGCCGGGCCGGAAGGCGGCCTTGGTGGCTTTGAGGTCGGTGAGGAAGCGCCGGTGCCGGCGTTCGAAGTCGGCGGGCGGGTCGGCGACGAGCGCCCGCATCGCCGGGTAGTTCTGGGCGGACCAGGCCGCCAGGTACTGGCGGGCGGTCTCCTCGGGCGAGCCTTCGACGCGCAGCGCCCAGATGACGCCGCCCGCGGCGAGGGCCGGGACCAGGAGTGCCGCCACGATCCACGGCCACCGCCTGCGGCGCCGTCTGCCGTAGATTCTCCCCGTTTGTGGTGCCATGACGGGAAGAACACCAGAGCCGCCAGTGTGGTGTCCAATACTGATATGGGCGGATTCCAGATATAAATCTGGATATAGTGGCTGGTCATGGACCTCGTCCGGCATCTGCGCTACTTCATCGTGGTCGCGGAGGAACTGCACTTCGGCAACGCGGCCATCCGGCTCGGCATGGCGCAGCCGCCCCTCAGCCAGCGCATCAAGCGCCTGGAGGAGGAGCTCGGCGTGCGACTGTTCGACCGCTCCGCCCGCCAGGTGCGGCTCACGGAGCCAGGCCGGCTGCTGCTGAGCGAGGCCCGCGAGATCGTCGGCCGGGTGGACCGGCTGCACGAGCTGGCCAGGCAGGGCGGCCGCGGCACGGTGCTGCGCGTCGGCGTGCCGCCCGACCTGGCCGCGACGGTGCTGGCCGCCCTGGTCGCCGCCTTCCGCGAGAGCAGCCCCGAGGTACGGCTCGCGCCCGCCGAGGTGTGGACCGCCGACCAGGTGACGGCCCTGGCGGAGGGCACGATCGACGTCGGCCTCGTCCGCCATCCGGTGGCCGCGCCTGGCCTGACGTTCGGGCAGGTGCTGGTGCAGGCGCAGGGCGTGCTGCTCGCGGAGAGCGACCCGCTGGCCGGCGTCGGCGAGGTGCACCTGGCCGACCTGGCGGGCCGCGAGCTGCTGATGCCGCCCAAGGAGGGCGAGCCGGGCTGGCGCGCCGAGGTGCTGACGGAGTGCCGCCGGCAGGGCTTCGTGCCCGCGCAGGTGCATGAGGGCGCCGGGCTGGGGCTGGTGCTGGCGGGGGCGGCGGTGGCGTTCGGGCCGCGGATGGAGCTGCCGGGCCTGGCCTGGAGGCCGCTGCTAGGCTCGCCGATCACGAGCCGCGTCTCCACCGCCTGGCGCGCGGCCACGCCCGCGGTCGGCGACTTCTCGGCCGCGGCCGCACGTACCCTGAAGGAGAGCGCCGGGATGACCGACGAAGGCGCCGCACCCGTGCGGCGGGTCAGCCGCAGGCCGGGGATGCTGGCATGAGCACGCCGGCCTTCGACCAGCTGTTCCGGGCCGCCGGGGTCACCGGCTGGCTGTACGCGGCCGACGTCGACACCGGGCACGACGTCGGGCACGGCGCCGACGAGCCGATGCCCACGGCCTCCATGTTCAAGGTGCCGCTGCTGGTGGCGCTGTGCCGGCGGGCCGACGCCGGGCTGCTCGACCTGACCGAGCGGGTCACCGTGACGGCCGCCGACCGGGTGGGCGGGCCGACGGGGCTGTCCTCGATGCTCGACGACGTGACGATCTCGCTGCGCGACCTGGCGTACCTGATGATCGCCCTCAGTGACAACACCGCGGCCGACAAGCTGCTCGGCAGGGTGGGGTTCGAGGCGATCAACACGATGCTGGACGCGTTCGGGCTGGAGGGGACGCGGGTCGTGCAGGGCTCGGGGGAGATGCTCGGCAGCATGGACGTGGACACCGGGCACGCGTGGCCGTTCGTGGATCCCGACGACATCGCCCGCCTGAGCGTCCTCGACCCGTCCCGGACGAACCGCAGCACCCCGCGCGAGATGGTCCGCCTGTTCGGGATGATCTGGCGCGACGAGGCGGCCTCCCCCGAGTCGTGCGCCTGGATGCGCGGGGTGCTCAACATGCAGGTGTGGCCGCACCGCATGGCCTCGGGTTTCCCGTACGACGACGTCGCCGTCAGCGGCAAGACGGGCACGATGCCGACGCTGCGCTGCGAGACGGGCGTCGTCGAGTACCCCGACGGCGGCCGGTACGCCGTGTCGGTCTTCACCCGCTCCTTCAGCACCGCGCTCAACCAGCCGCGCGCCGACGCGGTGATCGGCACTGCCGCGCGTATGGCGGTGGACCACCTACGGAGGTAGCAAGTTATGGGGTAGGCCGGGTATGACATTCCCCCGAACGGGCGACAGGATGAGGCATATGGTTGCTGAGGGCGAGCTTCTCTGGGAGCCGAGCGAAGAGATCGTCGAGTCCGCCAGGCTGACCCACTACCTGCGCTGGCTGGGCCGGCCCGTCGACTACGAGGCCGCGTGGCAGTGGTCGGTCGACGAGCCCGCCGCGTTCTGGACGTCGATCTGGGACTACTTCGAGGTGATCGGCGACCGCGGCGACGGGCCCGTGCTGTCGGGCGCGATGCCCGGGGCCACGTGGTTCGCCGGCGGCTCGCTCAACTACGCCGAGAACGCGCTGCGCCGCACCGGCGGCGGCACCGCGGTCGTGTTCGTCTCCGAGGACGGCGGCCGGCAGGAGCTGACCTGGGACGATCTGCGCGAAGAGGTCGCCAGGGTGCGCGCCGGCCTGGTCAGGCTCGGCGTCGGGCGCGGCGACCGGGTGGCCGGCTACCTGCCGAACATCCCGCAGGCCCTCATCGCGTTCCTCGCCACCGCCTCGCTGGGCGCGATCTGGTCGGCCGGCTCGCCCGACTTCGGGGTGCCGAGCATCGTCGACCGGTTCAAGCAGATCGAGCCCAAGGTGCTCATCGCCGTCGACGGCTACCTCTACAACGGCAAGAGCTACGACCGCTCGGCCGCGGTCAACGAGATCGCCGCCGAGCTGCCCTCGCTGCGGGCGACCGTGTGGATCCCGTACCTGGCGGCGGCCGAGGAGGGCCGCGCGCCCCAGCAGGCCGAGCCGGCGCCGGGGCACGCCCGCGAGCTGCCGCGCGGCGAGGTGATCGGCTGGGAGGGGCTCCGGGCCGAGGCGGGGCCGCTGGAGTTCGAGCGGGTGCCGTTCGACCACCCGCTGTGGATCCTCTACTCCAGCGGCACGACCGGGCTGCCCAAGCCGATCGTGCACGGGCACGGCGGCGTCGTGCTCGAACACCTCAAGTCGCTCGCCTTCCACCAGGACCTCGGCGAGGGCGATGTGTTCTTCTGGTACACCACCACGGGCTGGATGATGTGGAACTACCTCATCGGCGCCCTCCTGGTGGGGGCCGCGCCCGTGCTCTACGACGGGTCGGCCACCTATCCCTCGCCGGCCGCGCTGTGGCGGATCGCCGCCTCCGAGGGCGTCACGTACTTCGGGGTCGGGGCGCCGTACATCATGGCCTCGCTCAAGGCCGGCATCCACCCCGAGGGGCGGGAGCGGCTGCGCGGCGTCGGCTCCACCGGCTCGCCGCTGCCGCCCGAGGGGTTCGCGTGGGTGGCCGCCGAGCTGCCGGGCGTGCCGATCGGGTCGTTCTCCGGCGGGACGGACGTGTGCACCGGCTTCGTCGGCGCCACCATGCTGCATCCGATCAGGGCGGGGATCATCCCGTGCCGGTCGCTGGGGGCGCGGGTGGAGTCGTACGACCCGCAGGGCAAGGCCGTCGTCGGCGAGGTGGGGGAGCTGGTGCTGACCCGGCCGATGCCGTCGATGCCGGTCATGTTCTGGAACGACCCCGGCGGCGAGCGCTACGCCGAGAGCTACTTCGACGTCTACCCCGGCGTGTGGCGGCACGGCGACTGGATCAAGATCAACGAGGACGGGAGCTGCGTCATCTACGGCCGCTCCGACTCGACGCTCAACCGCGGCGGCGTCCGCATGGGCACCAGCGAGTTCTACCGGGTCGTCGAACGCTTCCAGGAGATCGCCGACAGCCTCGTCATCGACACGGGCCAGCTCGGGCAGGAAGGGCGGCTGCTCCTGTACGTGACGCTCGCCGAAGGCGCCGAGCTGACCGAGACGCTGGAGCGCGGGCTCTGCGACGCCCTGCGCCAGGAGCTGTCGCCCCGGCACGTGCCGAACGAGATCCGCGTCGTCCCCGGCATCCCCCGGACGCTGTCCGGCAAGAAGCTCGAAGTGCCGGTACGCAAGATCCTGCTCGGCACGCCCGTCGAGGACGCCGCCAACCCCGACGCCATGGCCAACCCCGAGGTGCTGCGCCACTTCACCCCATGAGGAGGGTGACCTTGCCGCGCAGGTCGCCCGCCTCCGCCCTGCGGTGGACGCGGGGGAGGGCGGGCAGGGGGTGCGACTCGGCGATCTCGACCGTGAGCCTGCCCTCGTCGATCAGCGCGGCGAGGGCCGTGAGCTGGGCCGGGTCGTAACGCATCACGAAGTGGCCCTCGCCCCCGGCGATCGAGACGGTGACGGGGCTGGCCGGGGCATGCGCGGCCGGGATCAGGTTCAGGAGCACGTCCACGTCGGCGGGCAGCGGCGTCGTGGTGTAGTCGATCACCTCGTCGGCGCCGAGCCGCCGGACGGCGGCGGCGCTGCGCGGGCTCGCCGTCGCGATCACGTGCCCGCCCGCCAGCTTGGCGAGCTGCACGGCGAACGTGCCCACCCCGCCACCCGCCCCGTTGACCAGCACCCGCCGGCCGGGCTCAATGCGGGCATGCTCGTGCACCGCCTGCCAGGCGGTGAGCCCGGCCACGGGGACGGCCGCCGCGTCGGCGAGCGGGATGCTCCGGGGAGCCCTGGCCAGGACGTCCGCGGGCGCGGCGACGTACTCGGCCGCCGCGCCGTCCACCATCCCGAACACCCGGTCACCCGCCGCCAGGTCACTGACGCCCGCGCCGGTCTCGGCGACCGTGCCGGACACGTCCCAGCCGAGCGTGTGCGGCAGGCTCGCGCGGAACACCTCCGGCAGCAGCCCCGAGCGCAGGCCCACCTCCGACGGGTTGAACGCGGTCGCCGCCACCTCCACCAGCACCTCCCCAGGGCCGGGACGCGGGACCGGCACCTCCTCGACGCGGATCACGGACGCGTCCCCGAACTCGTGGATCCGCGCCGCCCGCATGGACGACCGCGCACCGGCGGCCGGGCGCGGCCGCCGGAACGCGTCGGCGTGCTCCTCCCCCCACTCCCGGAACGTGCGCGGAGCGGCCTTCGTGACGTCCTCGACCGCCGGCGTGACCGGTGCCGGTCGGCGCGCCAGCTCCGCCTGGGCGCGCAGCACCTCCTCCACCGCGCCGGCCGGCCAGCCTCCGGCCAGCAGGGCGGTCCTGGCCAGCTCGGGCGCCTGCTCCTCCCACCGCGCCGGGATCCCGGTCACCTCGGAGACGATCCGCACCTGGTCCTCCTGGGACAGCGTCTCGGGGCCGGTCAGGGTGTGGGCCGCGCCGTGGTGCCCGGCGTCCAGCAGCGCCCGGACGGCCACGGCCGCGACGTCCCTTTCGTGCACCACCGGCTGGCCCGCCGCCCCGTACGCGCCCCGCACCACGCCCGCCCGCACCTGCCGGGCCCACCGCAGCGCGTTGGCCGCGAAGGCGTGCGGGCGCAGGAACGTCCAGGTGCCCGCCGCCTCCTCCACCAGCCGCTCGACCTCCCGCTCGGACCCGCGCCGCGCCGCCGACGACAGGTAGACCACGTGCCGCCCCGCCAGCGCGCGCAGCACCTCGCGCGCGCCGCCGGCGGTGGCGAACGGCCACACCAGCAGCACCGACGTCACCCCGTCCAGCGGCGGCAACGTCCCGGGGTCACGCAGGTCGCCGTCCTTCCCGCTCAGGGCGACCACCTCGGCCCCGGCCTCCCGCAGCAGCGCCACCGCGTGCCGCCCCACCGTGCCGGTCGCCCCGGTCACCAGAATCCGTCCCATGCCTGCTCTCCTCTCGTCCGCAGGACCACCGTAGAGAGGGGCGGCGAGATGGCCAATGCGTTCCCATCTCGCATTCATACGTCAGCGTCTTCCGCGCTAGAGTGCGCCGTATGGACGTGCTCAGCGACGTGATCGCCGTCATGCGCACCGGCCGGCCCCGGTCGGCCCGCGTCGAGTGGCGCGCCCCCTGGGGGCAGAGGTTCCCGGCGGCGCCCGGGTCGGCCGGGTTCCAGGTGGTGCTGCGCGGGGCGGCCTGGCTGATGCCGCCCGACGGGCCGCCGGTCGCGCTGTCCGCCGGAGACGTGCTGTTCTTCCCGCGCGGGCACGGCTACGCCATGGCCGACAGCCCGTCCACGCCGGTCACCGAGCCGCAGTGCGACCCGTACACCGACGAGAGCGACCTGTTCGCCTCGGCCTCGATCGCCTCGGCCTCGATCGACGGGCAGGGCGGCCCGGCCACGGTGCTGCTGTGCGGCGGCTACCGGCTCGACCCGAGCCGGGCGCACCCGCTCCTGCGCGACCTGCCCGACCTCATCCACCTGCCGGCCGCCCCCGGGCTGCACTCCGGGGTGCGGGCCGCGGTCGAGCTGCTGGGCGCCGAGATCCACCAGCCCGGGCTGGGCGCCGACACGATCGTGTCGTCCCTGCTCGACATGCTCCTGCTCTACATCCTGCGGGCCTGGTTCGCCGCCGAGCACGGGCACTGCGAGGTCACCGGCTGGGCCGCCGCCCTGGCCGACCCGGCCGTCAGCGCGGCCCTCGACGCCATGCACCGCGACCCCGCCCGCCCCTGGTCCGTGGCCGAGCTGGGCGCGCGGGCCGGGCTGTCGCGGGCCGCGTTCGCGCGCCGGTTCGCCACGCTCGTGGGGCAGCCGCCGCTGGCGTACCTGACCTGGTGGCGGCTGTCCAGCGCGGGCCGGCTGCTGCGGGAGACGGACGCGCCGCTCAACGAGATCGCCGCCCAGGTCGGGTACGGCTCGGAGTTCGCCTTCGCCAACGCCTTCAAGCGCGAGTACGGCGTGGCACCGGGCAAGTACCGCCGCACGGCCTGCCCGCCTCCGGCGGCGGCCCCCGCGATGGAGCGCCAGCCGGTCAGCCGCGTTCGCCGGGCACGACCAGCCCCGATTCGTACGCGGTGACGACCGCCTGGGTCCTGTCGCGCAGGCCGAGCTTGTTCAGCACGCGGCTCACATGGGTCTTCACCGTCTCCTCGGTCACCACCAGCCGGTCGGCGATCTCCAGGTTCGACAGGCCCTCGGCCACCAGCCGCAGGACCTGGGTCTCGCGCGGGGTGAGCGCCGACAGGCCCGCGTCCGGGCGGCCCCGCCGGGCCGGCAGGCGGGCGAACTCGCTGATCAGGCGGCGGGTGACGGCCGGGGCCAGCAACGCGTCCCCTGCGGCGACCACGCGGACGGCGTCGAAGAGGCGCTCGGCCGTGACGTCCTTGAGCAGGAAGCCGCTGGCGCCCGCGCGCAGGGCGTCGTAGACGTACTCGTCGAGGTCGAACGTGGTCAGGATGAGCACCCTCGGCCCGCCAGGCCCGGCCAGCACCCGGGTGGCCTCGATGCCGCTCATGACCGGCATGCGGACGTCCATCAGCACGACGTCCGGTGACAGGCCCCGGCACACCCGCACCGCCTCCGCCCCGTCGGCGGCGGTGCCGACGACCTCGAAGTCCGGCTGCGTGTCCAGCAGCTCGGCGAACCCCGTGCGGACCACCAGATGATCGTCGGCGATGACGACGCGGATCACGAGGCGTCCCTGCCGGGCAGGCGGGCCTCGACCAGGAACCCGCCGCCGGGCGCCGCCCCGGTGCGCAGCTCCCCGCCGACGGCCGCCGCCCGCTCCCGCATGCCGGCCACCCCGTGCCCGCCACCCGTGCCGACCGGCTCGTGCCCGCCGTCCGCGCTTGGGCCGCCTGGCTCCAGGTGCGGCGGGCCGGGGCCGTTGTCGCGGATGAGGAGGTGGAGGGTGTCGCCGGTGTAGTCGAGCTCCACGTCCACCGCCGCCCCCGGCGCGTGCCGGCGGGCGTTGGTGAGCGCCTCCTGGACGATCCGGTACGCGGCCAGCTCCACACCCGGATCCAGCTCCACCGGCGCGCCCCGCAGGATCAGCCGGGTGCTGCTGCCCGACGCCTCGCGGGCCTCGTCCAGCAGCTCGTTCAGCTCGTCGAGGCGCAGGCCGGGCTGCGGACGCCAGGCCGGCTCCGCCTCCGCGTCCTCGCGCAGGACGCCGAGCAGCCGGCGCATCTCCGTCAGCGCCGCCCTGGCGGTGTCGCCGATCGCCAGCAGCCGCTCCGCCCCCGCCGCAGGCATGCCAGGGACGGCCAGCCGCGCCGTCTCGGCCTGGACGGCGACCATCGAGATGTGGTGGGCCACCACGTCGTGCAGCTCCCTGGCGATGCGGGCGCGCTCGCCCCGGGCCGTGTGCTCCAGGAGGCTGTCGGCGATGACCTGCCGGGCGGCCGTGTCGGCCCTGGCCTGGTGGCGGGCGCGGCGGGCGATGCCGGCCAGCGCCGCCGCCGGGGCCAGGCAGCCGAGCAGCAGCGTCAGCAGGCGTACCGGGCCCTCGGACGCGCCCGTCACCTCCGCCACCACCGCCAGCACGGGGAACGGCGCGGTCAGCGCCACCGCGCGCCACGGCGGCCCGCCGAACCGGTAGGCGGCTATGAGCTGGGCGGCCAGCCCCGCGAAGGTGAAGGTGTGGAACGCGGTGACCGACAGCAGGCTCGTCCCCGTGACCAGGAGCCCGGCCGTGACCGGCTGGCCCCAGAGGAACGCGAGCGGCAGGGTGGTGGCCAGGGCGAGCAGCGGGAGGACGACGGCCTGCGGGGTCGGCACACCGGGCCCGCCGGTGCCGCGCGGCAGGCCACGCGGCTCGGACGCGCCCCCGGCCGGGGCACTCCGCGGGTCGCGGGCGGCGCGGCCGGGCTCGCCCGCCGTGTCGCCGCCCGGAGGCGCGGAAGTGCCCGTAGTGTCGGCGCCGCCCGAGGGCGACGGCATGGCCGGCGCCGGGACGGTCTCGGTGTCCGAGAGGGACAGGCCGGAGCCGGGTGGGGCCTGGGCGATCGCCTGGGCTAGGCCGGCCAGCGTCAGCAGCGCGACGAGCGCGAGCGGCGCGGACCGGGCCGCGGCGAGCCGCCGCACCGGCCGCGCCCACGCCCGGAGCCGCCGGGACGTCCCAGCCACCTTCCCGAGCCGCCGGACCGGCCGCGTCTCGTCCCGGTCGTACGCTCGCTCCACGGACCTCATTGTTTCCCCGCCACCCCTCACCTGGCATCCCTCCCAGGAGGGACGGGCGCTCCCGGGCACGAGTGAGGCCGAGGATCGCTCCTGGGCGTGACGACCGCCGGGGGCGCCGCTGCCTAGTGTCCTGGACATGGAAGCAACCATCGAAGTCGCCGGGCTGCGCAAGCGCTTCGGCCGGACGACGGCGCTGGACGGGATGACGTTCACGGTGCTGCCCGGCCAGGTGACCGGGTTCGTCGGGCCGAACGGCGCGGGCAAGTCCACGACGATGCGCGTGGTGCTCGGCCTCGACGCCCCCGACGAGGGGCACGCGCTCGTGGGCGGCCGGCCGTACCGGAGCCTGCGGCGCCCGCTGGCGCACGTCGGCGCGCTGCTCGACGCGGGCGCGCTGCAGCCGGCCCGGACGGCGCGCGACCACCTGCTGTGGCTGGCGCACTCGCAGGGGCTGGGGGCGGGGCGCGTGGACGAGGCGCTGGAGCTGGTGGGGCTGGAGGGGGTGGCGCGGCGCCGGGCCGGCGGGTTCTCGCTGGGCATGCGGCAGCGGCTGGGGATCGCCGCCGCGCTGCTGGGGGATCCGCCGGTGCTCATGCTGGACGAGCCGTTCAAAGGGCTGGACCCGGAGGGCATCGTGTGGATCCGCGGGCTGCTGCGCTCGCTGGCGGCGGAGGGGCGGGCCGTGCTGGTGTCCAGCCATCTGATGAGCGAGCTGGAGGACACCGCCGGCCACCTCGTGGTAGTGGGGCGCGGCCGGGTGGTCGCGGACGTGGCGGTGTCGGAGCTGATCGCCGCGGCCTCGGCGGACCGGGTGACGCTGCGCACGGCGGACCGCTCGGCGGCCATGTCGGTGCTGGCGGGGGCCGGGGCGACGGTGGCGGCGAGCGAGCGGGACACGCTGGTCGTCTCCGGGATGGCCCCCGGGAGCGTGGTACGGCTGCTCGGCGCGCACCAGGTGCCGTTCTCGGAGGTGAGCGCGCACCGGGCGACGCTGGAGGAAGCGTACCTGGAGCTGACCAGGGACGCCGTGGAGTTCAAGGGGGCGGCGCGATGAGCTTCCGCCACGTGCTCCTGGCGGAGTGGACCAAGCTCAGGACGGTACGCGGCTGGGTGGCGGGCCTGGTGGCCGTCAGCCTGGTGGTGGTCGGGCTCGGCCTGCTCTTCGCCACCGGCAGCACCTCCTCGTGCAGCAAGGGCAAGGTGGAGGTGCCCTGCCCGACGCCGCCGCTGGGCCCGGACGGCACGGCGGTCGAGGACCGCTTCTACTTCGTCAGCATGCCGCTGGACGGCAACGGCTCCATCACCGCCCGGGTGAACTCGATGAGCGGCCAGATCCGGCTGCCCGACGCCACGCCGGGCGTGCGTAACGTCGTCTCCGGCACGGTGCCGTGGGCGAAGGCCGGCCTCATGGTCAAGGAGAGCACCGAGCAGGGGTCCGCGTACGCGGCGGTGATGGTGACCGCCGCGCACGGCGTGCGCATGCAGCACGACTTCACTCACGACGTGGCGGGCGGCGCGCAAGGGGTGGCGTCAGGGAGGCCGCGCTGGCTGCGCCTGAGCCGCACCCAGGACACGATCACCGGCGAGGAGTCGCCCGACGGCAAGCGGTGGACCAAGGTCGGCACGGCCCGCCTGGAGGGGCTGCCCGCCAAGGTGCGGATCGGCCTGTTCGCCGCCTCGCCCGGGGACGTGCGCGTGGAGACCAACCCGCTCGGCGGCACCGCCGCGGCCGGCCGCTTCAGCGAGGTCACCGCGCTCGTGGACGAGGTCAGCGTGAGCGGCACGACGTCCGGCACCTGGGCCCAGAACGACATCGGCGTCGACTACGACGTGGACGGCACCCCGCACCACCCCGGCAGGCTCGTCAGGAGCGGCGGCACGTTCGCCATCACGGGGGTCGGCGACATCGCGCCCAACACGACCGAGGGCACGGTCGAGCGCACGCTGACCGGCCTGCTGATCGCGCTGGTCGTGGCGATCGTGGTCGCGGTGCTGTTCGTCACCGCGGAGTACCGGCGCGGGCTGATGCGCACGACGCTGCTGGCCAGCCCGCGGCGCGGCCGGGTGCTGGTGGCCAAGGCCGTCGTGGCGGGCGGGGTGACGTTCGTGGCGGGGCTCGTGGGGGCGGCCGTCACGGTGCCGCTCGCGGTGCGGATCCTGCGCGGCAACGGGATCTTCACGCTGCCGGTGGACCCGCTCACGCAGGTGCGGGTGATCGCCGGCGCGGCGGGGGTGCTGGCGGTGTCCGCGGTGCTCGCCCTGGCGCTCGGCGCGCTCTTCCGGCGCAGCGCGCCCGCGGTCATCGTGGCGATCGTGGTGCTCGTGGTGCCGTACGTGCTGGCCACCGCGTCCATCCTGCCCGACGAGGTGTCGCGGTGGCTGCTGCGGGTGACGCCGGCGGCCGGGTTCGCGATCCAGCAGAGCGTGCCCGCGTACGAGCACGTGATCTCGCACTACGTGCCCGCCATGGGGTACTTCCCGCTGCCGCCGTGGGGCGGGTTCGCGGTGTTGTGCGCGTACGCGGCCCTGGCGCTCGGCCTGGCCGTGCGCCGCCTGAACGGGAGGGACGCGTGAGACGCGAGCTGGACGGGGGCGACGCGTTGAGGCGCGAGCTGGACGGGGGAGACGGGTGAGGCGGGAGTTGCATGCCGAGTGGACCAAGCTGCGCACGGTGGCCGGGCCCGGCTGGTTGGTGCTGGGGATCGTCGTGCTGACCGTGGCGGGCAGCGCCGCCGCGGCCGGTGCGATGGAGTGCCCGTCGCCGGGGTGCGGGCAGGACGCGACCCGGATCGGCCTGTTCGGGGTCCAGCTCGGGCAGGGGCTGGTGGCGCTGCTGGCCGTGGTGGCGGTCTGTGCCGAGTACAGCACGGGCATGATCCGCACCACCCTGATCGCGATGCCGCGCCGGACGGCCGCGCTGGCCGCCAGGACGGGCCTGCTCGCCGGGCTGGCGCTGGCCGCCGGGACGCTCGGCGTGCTCGGCTCCCTGCTGGTGGCGCGGCTGCTGCTGCCGGGCAACGGCTTCACGCCCGAGCACGGCTACCCGCCGTTGTCGCTCGCCGACGGGCCCACGCTGCGGGCGGCGGCCGGGTCGGTGCTCTATCTCGGGCTGGTCGCCGTGCTGAGCGCGGGGGTGGCGACGGCCGTACGGGACTCGGCGGCGGCGGCGGGGGCCGTGCTGGGGCTGCTCTACCTCTTCCCGGTGATCGTCCTGATGATCAGGAACGAGGACGTGCAGCGCCTGCTCTGGCGCATCTCGCCCATGAACGCCGGCCTGGCCGTCCAGGCCACCACGAGCCTGCCCACCATGCCGATCGGCGCGTGGGCGGGGCTCGGCGTGGCCGCCGCGTGGGCGGGGGCGGCGCTGCTGCTCGGCGGGTGGCTGCTCCGCAAACGGGACGCCTGAAGCGGCAGGCCGCTGCTCCGCGGGCGGGACGCCTGAAGCGGCGGGTCGTCGAGCGGCGGCCGTCTGCCCCCTGCGCGGACGAGACGCCTAAATACGAAATACCCGATTTTGGCGGGATCCGGTTATTAGCCGGGGCTTTGCTTGATAAAAGCCATGAATTCTCGGCGGGGCGGGTAGGCGTTGATTTATGAGGATAAAGCTTCAAACAATGGCCGCCCTTGGTGTCATGGCCGCCGCCGTCTGCGCATTCCCGGCCCCCGCCTTGGCCGACCACACGGACCAGGTCGCGTACACGGAAGGGGTCGTGCTGAAGCCCGGAGACCGGGGCGAGGCCGTCAAGGTGCTGCAGGAGCGGCTGCACCGCGGCCGCTACTACTTCGGCAAGATCAACGGCGTCTACGACGACCAGACCAAGATGGCCGTGTGGGCGCTGCAGAAGCACCGCAGGATGATGCCGCAGGGCGAGGTGGGCCCGAAGGTGTGGTCGGCACTGGACCGCACGGCACGCCGGCGCCCCCTGGTGCCGAACGGCGGCGCGAACCGGGTGGAGATCAGCCTGCGCGACCAGCTCCTGACCGTCTACCGCGACCGCAAACCGGCCCTGATCACGCACATCTCCTCCGGCGCCGAGGTGCGCTACTGCGAGGACGGCCGCTGCGGCAACGCCATCACCCCGGTCGGCGACTTCCGCGTCTCGCGGCGGGCTCCGGGCTGGACGGTCGGGCGGCTCGGGTCGATGTACAACTCGCTGTACTTCGTGGGCGGCATCGCCATGCACGGCTCGACCAAGGTGCCGCTGCGCCCGGCCTCGCACGGGTGCGTCCGCGTGCCGCTGACGACGTCCAAGCGGCTGTTCGAGATGGTGAAGGTCGGCGAGCCGGTCTACGTGCGGGGCTCGATCATGTGACCTACAGGCCCTGCGGGAGCCGGAAGAGGCGGTTCGGGTCGTAGGTGGCCTTCACCTCCGCCAGCCGCTCGGCGTTCGGCCCATAGTACGAACTCCGCCAATTACTCAGATCCGGGTCGATGTAATTCACGTAGGCGTGGTCACCGAAATAGCCGGCCATGTCGCCGTGCAATTGCCGCAACCACCTCCGATCCGTCCCCTTCGCGTAATACTGCACGCTGAAAAGCGCCGCGCGATGCGGGAACGCGGTGGCCGACGGGGCGACCCGGCCGATGGCGCCGCCCATGGCGTCCAGCAGCACCGAGTGCCGCCCGCCGCGCGCCACGCCGTCCACCAGCGCCCGCACGCCCTCCGCGGGCAGCCGCCGGTAGGCCAGGTGCGACTTGGCGGCGAACGTCTCCCTCCGCTGGCGCCGGCACTCCGACACCGGCATCGACGCGCACCCGCCCATGATCTTCATCGCGTCGAGGTAGGAGGTCGTGCGCACCGAGCGGGACGACGGCCGGCCGGCCCGCTCGACGAACGGGGCCAGCAGCCGCTCCAGCGCGGCGCGGCCGCCCGTGTGCACGCCGACCACCGCCACGTCCAGGTCGCGCTCCTCGCGGCCCAGGTGCAGGGAGGACCACAGCTCGTCCGGCGCGGACGGCGCCCACGCCTGCCACGCCTTCACCACCGCCCCGGCCCTGGCCCACGGCCAGTGCAGGAAGAAGACGGTGAGGTCGTTCGCCTGATGCGTCCTGAACGTGAACGACACGGCCACGCCGAAGTTGCCCCCGCCGCCGCCCCTGCTGGCCCAGTAGAGCCCGGCGTGGCGGCGGGCGTCGCACGTCAGCACCCTGCCGTCGGCCGTGACCAGGCGTACCGACTCCAGGACGTCGCACGTGAGCCCGTACTTCCTGGACACCACGCCGATGCCGCCGCCCAGCGCGAGCCCCGCGATGCCGACCGTCGGGCAGGAGCCCGCGGGGATGCTCACGCCGTGCCGGGCGAGCCGGTCGTAGACGTCGATGAGCTTGGCGCCCGCGCCGACCGTGGCCCGGCCGGAGGCGTAGGCGACGCGGTTCATCCTTGAGACGTCGATCACCAGGCCGGTGCCGGTGGACCAGCCCGCGTAGGAGTGGCCGCCCGACCTGCTGGTGACCGGCACCCCGTGGGCCCGCGCGAACGCCAGGGACGCCGAGACGTCCGCCGCGCTCGCGCAGTACGCCACCGCCTGCGGCCGGACGCCGTCGAAGGCCGGGTTGTTGAGGCGGCGGGCGGCGGCGTACCCGGCGTCGCCGGGCAGCACGAGCGTGCCCGCCAGCCGCCCCCGCAACCTGGACCAGTCAGGCGGCGGCGTCACACCGCCCCCGGATCCAGCGGCCCGAGCGGGCAGCGCGAGAGGCGCCAGCGGCGCGAGTGCGGCGGCGTGCAGAAAGGCCCGGCGGTCCATGGCGCCTCCCCCGAGATCGTGGTGACCTCTCGTGAGACGCGCGGCCGGTCCGCCGGGTTCGTCACATTTCCCTGCCGATCACGCACGTGCCCTGCCGATCACGGGCGCGATGCCGATCATGCCCGTCGATCACGCGCGTGCGATGCCGATCATGCCCGTCGATCACACGCGGGCGATGCCGACGCGGCCGAGTCGCGGCACGCTCTCTCCCGCCTTCTTCAGCACGCCGTCCTTGACCAGCCGCAGCGGCCGGCCCGCGGGTTTGGGCTCGCCGCCGTGGTCGCCGCCGTTCGTCTGGGCCAGACGCAGGGCCAGCGCGGGGCACATGTCGACGGCCCGCCGCGCCTCCTTCGCCATGAAGCCGGGGATCTTGCGGAACGACGGGAACCCGTAGTCGTCCAGGTCCACGAACTCCGGGAGCAGGTGGGCGCACAGCCCGTGCCCGGCGCAGCGGGACCAGTCGACCTCCAGCCGGTACTCGGGCTCGGCCTCGCGCTCCGGCATGGGCAGCACCCCGCGCACGGGGCGGCCGCAGGAGCCCTGCTCCAGGTGCTGGGCGATCTCGACCTCGAACGCGTCCAGCGCCGACAGCACGAACTTGGCGGTGCCGTCGGGGTGGAAGCAGGCGCCGCGCCGCTCGACGCCGCGCACGCAGCGCCGTACCGCGTCGACCGAGCCGGTGCCCTCGACCAGCGCGTACATGGCCTTGGCGATGTCGGGCAGGCCGAGCCGGCACGGCCCGCACTGCCCCGCGGACTCGGCCGCGAGGTAGGCGGCGACCCGGGCGGCCTCGCCCAGGGCGCAGGTGGACTCGCCGAGCGGGACGATGATCCCGGCCCCGAGCGTGGCGCCGGCCTGCTTCATGCCCTCGCGGGAGAGCACGGCCGTCTCGACGACGTCCGCCGGCAGCCAGGCGCCGTGGTAGCCGCCGATGAGCACGCCGTCGCCGATGTCGGCCTCGCAGAGGCCGAGCACGTCCGACAGGTACGTGCCGGTCGGCGCCTCGATGACCGCTCCGTGGGCGGCGCCGCCGCTGACGGTGAGCAGGATCGTGCCGGGCTCCTTGGCGGTGCCGACCTCGGCGTACTTCTCGGGCCCGTACTCGGCCAGCAGGGCGAACTGCGCGTACGTCTCCGTGTTCGACAGCAGGGTGGGCAGCCCGTCCACGCCGCTGGTCGCGGCCCGCTTCTTCCTACCCGGCGGGATGCCCTCCTCCCCGTTCACGGCCTTGACGAGCGCGCCGCCCTCGCCGGAGATGAACCGCTCCTTGATCCCGACCACCCTGATCGGGACCCGGCTCTCGGCCCCGCCGGAGACGTTGGCGGCGCGGCGCTCGTTGACGGCGGCGGTCACGGACGCCTCGGCGACCTCGCCGCCGGCCGTGGCGACGACCACCTCGCGGGCGCCGAGCGCCTCGGCCGCCAGCACGGCGCCGTCCAGCACCAGGTGGGGGTTGCGGGTGAGGAGCATGGCGTCCTTGGAGCTGGCGGGCTCGCCCTCGGCGCCGTTGACGAGCACGACGCACTCGCCGCCGGAGCGGGCCGCGTCGGCCACGGCGCGCAGCTTGCGGGCGAACGGGAACGCCGCGCCGCCGCGGCCGCGCATGTCCACCTCGTTGGCGTACGAGATGAGCTCGCCCAGCTCCCTGGGCTCCACGAGGCCGTGGAGCGTGCGGTGGGCGGGCAGGTCGAGGCGACGGCAGTGGTCCAGCCCGGCGGTCAGCCGGGCCGGACCCATGCGTAACACCCGTGGCACTCTGGCCGGAATCACAGTCGCTCCTTGGGACGTGCGGGCAGGACGGTGGTCATCCTGCCTCCCGGTATCTGCGGCGGGCCTCGGCGAGGCTCACGGGCGCCTTGACGGCTGCCGCCCCGGCCGCGACCGGAGCCTTCTGCGCGACCTTTTGCGGGCGTTCTGCGGGCACGCCCACGGCGGCGGGAGCGGTCACCGCCGGCCCGACGACCTGTTCGGGTACGATCGGCGGCCGCCGCAGCGTCGCCAGCACGCGGACGACCAGCGCGCCGCCGACCGCCGCCATGCTGGCCACGTACGACCAGGCCACCCAGCCGGCCGGCGGGCGGCCGGCCGTCAGTCCGTGCATGATGCCGACCGGCCAGGCCAGGTACGCGGCGGAGTGGAGGATCCGCCACATCCACGGCCTGGTCCGCGTCGCGAACCGCCCCCTGAGCATTCCCGTCACCACTGCCACGACCATCAGGTCGAAGGCCAGGGTGCCGAGCCCCACGTAGACCCCGGCGATCGGCACGACCGCGGCCCCCGCCGGCACGTGCCCGAGACTGATCATGAGGGTGATGTGCGTGATCAGGTACGCCAGCCCGATGAGCGCGGTGGCCTTGTGGGCGAGCTGTGCCCTGACCCGGTTGGCCGGTGACAGGAAGACACGTTCGGTGGTGAGCAGGCCGAGCGCGACGGTCGCGGTCAGCAGCACCAGGGCGAACACGCCCGCGTAGAACTCGAGGAAGCCGACCCCTCGGCCGAGCAGCGCGATCCCGCGTTCCGTCCTGGTCAGCGCGAACACTGACAGCACGACGGCGGCGACGGAGGCGCTGGCCCCCAGCCGGACGTTCCTGGTGTCCAGCAAGGTGGGGGCGTGCCTGGGGTGTCGTCTGTGGAGCATCTATTTCCCTCCAAGGTCGGGTGAGGGTGCGACTCGGAGAGCTGCGTTGCCCTTGAGGGGCGAACGGTCAGGTCAGCAACGGCGTCCGCGGTTGATGCATGAGACGACGAACTGCATCAGCCGGTCGGGCATCACGTTGGCGAAGTCGGCGTGGTCGGTGACCGGGTTGTGCTTCTGTTCGGGGAAGGCGTCCACGGCGTACGAGGGACCCTGCGGCACGGTGTACGCGAGTGTCATGCGTAGCTGCGGAATCGCCCTGGTGCCCTGGGGGCAGGCACCACCCTGGCCGGGGAAGACCACGTGCGTGCGGTGATTGGCGCTGTCGGTGTTCTGACCGTCCCAGCAGCTGGGGAAGTCCAGAATACGGAGGACCTGGCTGCCGCGCGGGCAAAGCGTGTATTTGTCGGGACTTATGCGATTTTGGAATCCCGAGCAGCTCCAGCCGGCCTTGGCGTTGGCCGCGCCGTTCGTGGCCGCCTTGGCGTCACCGGTGATGATCCGCAGGAACCTCGGCATCGCGACCACCCGGGAGGCGGCGTTCCCGCGGAACTGCAGCGTCACCGAGCGGGCCCGCAGCACCTGGCCCACGTTCCCGTCCGGGTCGTCGACGTTCTGGTCCACCTTGCGGTCCCTGAGCACGGGCCAGAAGTACGTCGACCTGTCGTTCAACCGGCAGGTCGTGCCCGCCGCCGCCAGGCTCTCGTCGGTGGAGAACGCGTCCGTCGACACGTTGCCCACGTAGTCGTGCAGGTGGTGCGCGCCGTTGCTCACGCCCGGGGCGACGATGAAGTTGTCCGGGTTGTTGTGGCCGTTACGGTTGGTGCCGCACTGGGAGACGAACGTGCCGCGCGAGCCGTTCCGGCCGGTGCGCGCGTTGTCGTTCACCGGCGCGACCTGGCGGATGTCCACGAAGTCCTCCGGGAACGGGCCCAGGTCGGCGCACTCCTCCTCGCCGGCGCCCGTACCGGTGGGCGAGGGCGAGGCGGTCGGTGAGGCTGTGGGGGAGGCGGTGGGGGAGGCGCTCTGTGTCGGCCGGCCGCCGTTCCCGCCGCGTCGGCGCGAGAACGTGTTCGCGCTCTCCTCCGGCGTGGCCTGGGGGTCGTTCGCCTGCTCACCGTTCCCGGAGTCGCCGTTCCCGGAGTCGCCGTTCCCGGAGTCGGCGGACTCGGAGCTGGTGGACTCGGGGGGCTGCGCGGGGTCGAGCAGCGCGATGCCGCCACCCTGCGGAGCCTGCTGGTCTTGCTGCTGGCCCTGCTGGCCCTGCTGGTCGTTCTGCTGGCCCTGCTGGTCCTGTTGCTGGCCCTGCTGGTCCTGCTGCTGCCCCTGATCCTCCTGCTGCCCCTGCTGGTCGTTCTGCTGGTCCTGCTGCCGGCCCTGGTTCCGGTTGCGGTTCTGCTGCTGGGTCTGGCTCGCCTGAGGTGACTGACCGGCCTCCGCCGGATCGCAGTGGTCGGCCAGAACCGGGCCGACGCCGATGACGGCCGCCGACACCAGGCCACCCGCGACCACCGCCATGGTGGTCACGGCCGCGGCCATGCGTCTGGATCTCATGATGTCTGTCTCCTCTTTTCGACCGCCAGTGCGACGGGTGGAGCGGGTGAGGGCGCCGGCGGCTCGGGCAACTGGTTGTGGTCGACCAGACCGGTGGACTCCAGGTAACTCATGTGGCGCATCACGTAGTTGATGCCTTCCTGGGCGAACTTCCTGATCTCGGAGTTGCGCGTCCCGGCCCGTACGCCCGCCACGACGGTGAAGACCTTGCCGTGCGCGGCACGCAACAGGTTCGCGAAGTCCTTGTCGAAGGCGGGACCGCTCTCGGCCGCGAGCTGCGCCATCCAGCTCTGCTGGTCGGCGTTGGGCTCGTCGGGCAGTGCCACGCCGAGCTTCTTCGCGGTCTGGCGGGTGATCAGGTCGAGATCCTTGTGCTCTTCCATGATCAGCTTGCCGACTTCCTTGACACGCTGGGACTCGGCGCGGGTCTGGGCGTACTCGCCGGCGGGCATCTCCCAGAGGCCCGCCTGACGCACCTTGATCAGCAGATCGCGGTCGGCGGCCGTGAGCGGCCCCGACGAGGTCTGCGTCCACTGGGCGGCCGCGGGATCGATCGCCGGCGGCATGACCAGCGCGATCGTCACGGCGGCGGCCAGAACGAAGCCGCCGAGCATGAACAACTCGCCGCGCAAAAGCCTGTGCATGGTCGGAGGTACGCGGCAGTACCGGGCCAGGTTCACGCATGGCCGGGAATAGTTAGAAATGACTGGAGTTATCGGAGTGGCTACCGCTTGGATAACGAAGGTGTAAAGATGTGCCCCGTGCTAGGTCACCTCGACGGCAGGTTCGAGAGTGCGGATGCCGAGGCGGAGCATCGCATCGCGGTGCTTTACCAGGAGTTCGGCGGCCCTCTGCTGCGCCACGTACGCAAATCAACAGGTAACGACCTTCAGTGGGCTGAAGACGTCGTGCAGGAGACGATCGTCAGAGCTTGGCGTAACTCGGCAAGACTGCAATGGGAACCGAGCCTCATCTGGGCGTGGCTGCTGACAGTGGCCCGCCGCATAGTCATTGATGGTCGTCGGCGGAAGAGCGTCCGGCCGCAGGAGGTCGAGCCGCCCGAAGTCGACATGATGTCGGTGCCCGATGGATCGGAGCGCGCCTTATCGGCGATGGTCGTCGCGGACGCGCTGCGGTCCCTGTCTGAAGAACACCGCGAAGTCATTGAGCAGACCTACCTTCGAGACCGTACGATAAGTGAAGCGGCGGAGATTCTGGGGATCCCGCCGGGCACGGTGAAGTCCCGGCTCTACTACGGGATCCGGGCTCTCCGCGAGCTGCTGCGGGACAAGGGGGTAGCCGGCTGATGCATGACGGGGTGGCCGCCTACGTCCTCGGCGTCCTCGATGAGGAGGAGCACGAGGCGTTCGAACGCCACCTCGACACGTGTGAGCAGTGCCAGGCGGAGCTCATCGAGCTGGCCGAGCTGCCGGAGCAGCTCGACGAGCTCAAGAACGACCCCTCCTCGACCTCCGGTGACGACCCCCCTATGTCGATGTCACGTTGACGTCCATCCCCTTTTCGGGTGGTATCGATAGGGCAAGGCGTCACGCCCGGCTCCGCGTGGCCGGGCGATCAGGGGGAGGTGTTCGGTGGGCATCGACGGTGATGCGCCCGGTCCCCCGCGCCGGCAGTTCGGCGAGGAAGGCGGTCTGCTGTCCTACGGCGGCTACCTTCGCCTGCCCGAGCTCCTCGCTCAGCAGCGGCCGCAGTCGCAGGCTCCCGACGAGCTGCTCTTCATCACCATCCACCAGGTCTACGAGCTGTGGTTCAAGCTGCTGCTCCACGAGCTGGAGGGCGCGCGCGAGGCCATGTTCGCAGGTGAGCTGTGGCAGGCCAGGCACCTGTTCAGGCGGGTGCACGCGGTCGAGCGGGTGCTGATCGAGCAGGTCGACGTCCTGGAGACCATGACGCCCCAGGACTTCATGGCCTTCCGCGCCAATCTGGCACCCGCGAGCGGGTTCCAGTCGGTGCAGTTCCGCGAGCTGGAGTTCCTGTCCGGGCTGCGGGACGAGCGCTATCTCAGCTCGTTCCGGCACATCTCGGAGGAGGAGCTGGCCCGGCTGCGCCGCAGGCTCGCCGAGCCGACGCTGTGGGATGCTTATCTGACAGCCCTCTCCCGGCGTGGCCTGCCGGTCTCCGACAAGGAGATCATGTCCTCGCTGCTGGCCGTGGCGAGAAACCGCGGGTCCTACGACGACCTGTGGCAACTGGCCGAAGACCTGCTGACGCACGACGAGACCGCCGCTCTGTGGCGGATGCGTCACGTTCAGATGGTCGAACGCCAGATCGGCACCAAGTCGGGCACAGGCGGCTCGACCGGTGCCCCCTACCTGCGCGGTAGGACCCGCCTGCACTACTTCCCACTGCTGTGGGAACTTAGGGCCTGGCTGTGAACACGTTGGCGAACCCTCACAAAGGAGTGAGAGCACGATGCCGCTCGACGAGGCCAAGGACGAGCTGCTCCAGCGAGCCGCCGAGAGTTGCGCGGTGGGCAGTGAGCATGTGAGCCCCGAGGAGGCACTGTCCTTCCTGCGGTTCTACTACCGGCATGTCGCCCCTGAGGACCTGCTCGACCGCAACCCCGTTGACGTGTACGGCCCCGCGATGTCGCAGAGGCAGCTCGCCGAGGTCCGCCCCCAGGGCAGGGCCGTGGTCCGGGCCTACACCCCCACCCTCGACGAGAACGGTTGGGACCCCGGTCACTCCGTGGTCGAGGTGGTCACCGACGACATGCCGTTCCTGGTCGACTCGGTGACGATGGAGCTCGACCGGCACGACCTCGGCGTGCACCTGGTGGTCCACCCGCAGATGCGGGTGCGCCGCGACATGACGGGCCGGATGCTCGGCCGCGGCCAGGAGGACGTCACCGGCCAGATGCTGGTGGAGTCGTGGATCCACATCGAGATCGACCGCCAGTCCGATCCCGCCGCGCTCAAGGAGATCGAGGCCGACCTGCAGCGGGTGCTCACCGACGTGCGCCACGCGGTGGAGGACTTCAGGAAGATGCGGGCGCTGGCCGTGCAGACGGCCGAGGACCTGAGCATGAACCCGCCGCCGCTGGAGCCGGCCGAGGTCGAGGACAGCATCGACCTGCTGCGCTGGCTCGCCGACGGGCACTTCACCTTCCTCGGCTACCGCGAGTACCGCCTGGAGGACACCGACGAGGGCGAGACGCTGCGCGCGCTGCCCGGGGCCGCGCTGGGCATCCTGCGCGACGACAAGGTGGGCTCGGGCAGCTTCGCGGCGCTGCCCGCCGAGGTGCGGGCCAAGGCGCGCGAGAAGCAGCTCATGATCATCACGAAGGCCAACTCCAGGGCCACCGTGCACCGGGCCACCTACCTCGACTACATCGGGGTCAAGCTGTTCTCGCCGGAGGGCGAGGTGATCGGGGAGCGGCGCTTCCTCGGCCTGTTCACGCACGTCGCCTACAACGAGTCGATCTCCCGCATCCCCGTGCTGCGGCGCAAGCTGGCCGGGGTGCTCGGCGAGGCCGGGCTGGCGCCCGACAGCCACGACGGCAAGGACCTCATCGAGATTTTGGAGACGTTCCCGCGCGATGAGCTGTTCCAGACCTCGGTCGACCAGCTCCTGCCGATCGCGATGGGCGTGCTGCGGCTGCGCGAGCGCAAGCAGGTCAAGCTGTTCCTGCGACGCGACGACTACGGCCGCTACATCTCCTGCCTGATCTACCTGCCGCGCGACCGCTACACCACCAAGGTGCGGCTGAAGATGCAGGAGGTGCTGCTCAAGGCGCTCGGCGGCAGGTCGCTCGACTACAGCGCGATGATCGGCGAGTCGGTGCTGGCCCGGCTGCACGTGGTCGTCAGGGGCGAGCGCGGCAAGCCGCTGCCGCCGCCGAGCGTGGACGTGGAGGAGCTGGAGGCGCGCCTGGCCGCCCTGACCCGCTCCTGGGAGGACGACCTGGCCGCCGCGCTGACCGAGATGACCTCCGAGGAGGAGGCCCCGACGCTCATCCGGCGCTACGCCTCCGCCTTCCCCGAGGGGTACAAAGCCGACTTCCCGCCCAAGGTGGCGGTGGTGGACCTGCGGCGGCTGGAGCAGCTCGTCGAGGCGGGCGACGGCGAGCAGGTCGACATCAACCTCTACGAGCCGTACGACGCCACCGAGGGGGAGCGGCGCCTGAAGATCTACAAGGTCGGCTCGCCCATCTCGCTGTCCCAGGCGCTGCCGCTGATCCAGCGGCTCGGGGTCGAGGTCGTGGACGAGCGGCCGTACGAGATCGACCGCGACAACGACCCCAGCACCAAGAACGCCTGGATCTACGACTTCGGCCTGCGCTACACGCCGTCGGAGGAGGTCGACAGGAACGACTTCAAGCGGCTCTTCCAGGACGGCCTGGCCGCCCTGTGGAAGGGGCGGGTCCAGGACGACGACTTCAACGCGCTGATCCTGCGCGGCGGCCTCACCTGGGAGCAGGTGGAGATCCTGCGGGTCTACGCCAAGTACCTGCGGCAGGCCGGGAGCACGTTCTCGCAGCCGTACATGGAGCGGGTGCTGCGCGACAACGTGCGGGTGGCGCGGCTGCTGGTGCGCCTGTTCGAGGCCAAGCTCGACCCGCGGCGGGGCGAGGACGTGCGGGTGGACCTCGTCGAGGCGCTCAACGAGGAGATCCTGCGCTCGCTGGACGAGGTGGCCTCGCTGGACGAGGACCGCATCCTGCGGGCGTACCTGGAGATGATCCAGGCGACATTGCGCACCAACTACTTCCAGACGGTGGATGGAGAGCGCAAACCGTACATTTCTCTCAAATTCGACCCGCAGGCCATCAGCGTGCTGCCGCTGCCGCGGCCGAAGTTCGAGATATTTGTGTATTCGCCCCGGGTCGAGGGCGTTCATCTCCGCTTCGGGAAAGTGGCGCGCGGCGGGTTGCGGTGGTCGGACCGGATGGAGGACTTCCGCACGGAGATTCTCGGTCTGGTCAAGGCGCAGATGGTGAAAAATACCGTTATTGTGCCGACTGGGTCTAAGGGTGGATTTGTCGTTAAGCGTCCGCCCAAGTCCGGTTCGCGGGAGGAGCTGCTCGCCGAGGGCGTGGCCTGCTACCGCATGTTCATCTCCGGGCTGCTCGACATCACCGACAACCTCGTGGACGGCAAGGTCGTGCCGCCGCCCGACGTCGTCCGGCACGACGGCGACGACACCTACCTCGTCGTCGCCGCCGACAAGGGCACCGCGACCTTCTCCGACATCGCCAACAGCGTGGCCAAGGAGTACGGCTTCTGGCTCGGCGACGCCTTCGCCTCCGGCGGCTCCATCGGCTACGACCACAAGGCCATGGGCATCACCGCGCGCGGCGCCTGGGAGTCCGTCCGCTACCACTTCCGCACCATGGGCGTGGACGTCCAGACGACCGACTTCACCGTGGCCGGCATCGGCGACATGTCGGGCGACGTGTTCGGCAACGGCATGCTCCTGTCAGAGCACATCCGGCTGGTCGCCGCGTTCGACCACCGGCACATCTTCGTGGACCCCACGCCCGACGCGGCCCGCTCCTTCGCCGAGCGGCAGCGGCTGTTCGAGCTGCCGCGCAGCTCGTGGGAGGACTACGACGCCAAGCTGATCTCCGCGGGCGGCGGCGTCTTCCCGCGCACGGCCAAGTCCATCCAGATCACGCCCCAGATGCGCGAAGCGCTCGGCATCCCGTCCGGCATCGCGTCCATGGCGCCGAACGACCTGATCAGCGCCATCCTCAAGGCCCCCGTCGACCTGCTGTGGAACGGCGGCATCGGCACCTACGTCAAGTCCACCACCGAGTCCCACGCCGACGTCGGCGACAAGGCCAACGACGTGCTCCGGGTCAACGCCTCCGACCTGCGCTGCAAGGTCGTCGGCGAGGGCGGCAACCTCGGCTTCACCCAGCTCGCCCGCATCGAGTTCGCGCTCAACGGCGGCCTGGTCAACACCGACTTCATCGACAACTCCGCCGGCGTCGACACCTCCGACCACGAGGTGAACATCAAGATCCTGCTCGACCAGGTCGTCCGCGACGGCGAGCTGACCGACAAGCAGCGCAACCAGGTCTTCACCTCCATGACCGACGAGGTGGCCGACCTCGTGCTGCGCGACAACTACGCCCAGAACGTCGTCCTCGACGCCGCCCGTACGCAGGCCGTCGAGATGCTCCACATCCACGCCCGCTACCTGCGCAAGCTGGAGCGCGACGGGCTGGTCAACCGGGAGCTGGAGTTCCTGCCCTCGGACAAGACGCTGGCCGAGCGGCGCCAGGCCAGGCTCGGGCTGACCGCGCCCGAGTTCTCCGTGCTGCTCGCCTACACCAAGCTGGTCGCCGACGCCGAGCTGCTCGGCTCCGACCTGCCCGACGACCCCTACCTCGCCTCGTGGCTGGTCTCCTACTTCCCGTCGGCGCTGCGCGAGCGGTTCCGCACGTACATGGACGAGCACCCGCTGCGGCGCGAGATCATCACCACCCGCGTGGTGAACGAGCTGGTCAACTCGGCGGGCACCACCTTCATGTTCCGCTTCGGCGAGGAGACCGGCGCCTCCACGCCCGACATCGTGCGGGCGTACCTGGTCGCGCGGGAGGTCTTCGACCTGCCCAGCTTCTACCGGGCCGTGGAGGAGCTGGACAACCAGGTCGACACCGGCACGCAGATCGCCATGCTGCTGGAGGCCCGCAAGCTGGCCGAGCGCGGCACCCGGTGGCTGCTGGTCAACCGGCGCCCGCCGCTCGACCTGGCCGGCTCCGTGAGCTTCTTCGTCAAGGGCGTCAACGGGCTGCTCGCCCACATCCCGAAGCTCGTGACGGGGCCCGACCTGGCCGCCTACGAGGAGCGGCGCGACTCCTACGTGGCGCGCGGGGTGCCGCAGGAGCTGGCCGAGCGGGTGGCCGGGATGGTGCCGGCGTACTCGACGCTGGACCTCGTGGAGATCGCGTCGCTGACGGGACGGCCGGTCAGTGAGGTCGCCGAGGTCTACTTCGACCTGGCCGACCGGCTGCAGCTCGCCCGGCTGCGGGAGCGCGTCATCGCGCTGCCCCGCGACAACCGGTGGAACTCGATCGCCCGCTCCGCGCTGCGCGACGACCTGTACGCGGCGCACGCCTCGCTCACGCGCGACGTGCTCGCCCACAGCAAGCCGGGGCTGCCGCCGGAGGAGCGGCTGGCGCGGTGGACGGAGGCGAACTCGGCGGCGGTGGCGCGGGCGCGCCAGACGCTGTCGGAGATCTGGGAGAGCGACCACTTCGACCTCGCCACCCTCTCCGTCGCCCTCCGCGCCATCCGCACCCTCGTTGCTGCCAGCAATCTCCCCCATACGGAGGCATAAGAGCTTTTTGCTTTACGCGGTGCCGTGGTCAGCCAACCGCCGTCTTCGGCGGGCGGCTGTCCAGGGAAACGGCCTCTGACCGGTCAGTGGCGCGCCGCCGTTACGGCGCGCACTGCCGGCCGGGTTCCGTGGCCGAGCAACAGCCGTGGAGCTTCTGGGGCGGTCGCGTGGCGCCACGCGGACCCTCCGGTGCCGGCAGGGCGCCCGTGCGGCCGTCACCAGCCGGCCGTTGAGGCGGCCTCTTTTGCCCTTTCCGCCAGGTCCTCCCGGTTCACGCCGGCCAGGGTCAGGGCGCGGGGGACCGTGCCCAGTTCGGCCTCCAGGATGCCCAGCAGGAGGTGGGCGGGGCGCAGGTCGCGTTTGCGAGGGGCGTGGAAGAAGCCGCGTTCGAGGGCGAGGCGGGCCGAGGCGCCCAGGCCGATCCGGCGGTCGGGGTCGGGGGTGGGGCTGGGCAGGACGAAGGCGGCGGGGGAGACACCGACGGTGCTCAGGCTGTGCTCGAACTCGCGGTCCAGCGCGGCCCTGATGGCCGCCCGGTCGAGCCCGGCCGCCGCCAGGACCGTGCTGGGCGCGGAGTCCTGCTGGGCGGCGAGGCCGAGCAGGAGGTGGTGGGCCTCGATGGCGGCGGAGCCGTCCTGGCGCGCCTCGGCCTCGCCCTGCCTGATGACCGCGTCGAGGTAGTGGTCGATCGCGCTCACGTGCGCCTCCTCAGCGTGACCCCGGCCGCGATGAGCCGTTTGGCGTGCTTCTTGTGGACCGCCTGCCGCGTGATGCCCAGCGCCTCGGCGACCTGGGGCCAGCTCCAGCCCGCCCGCATGGCCTGCTCGACGGCGGCGTCCTCCAGTTGGTCGGCCAGGCGGCGCAGCGCGACCACGGCCGCGAGCGCGTCGGCGGGGTCCTCGGGAACGTCCGGCATGTAAGCAACCGTAGTTGACTAATGCTGGTGGGTCAACGACGGCGGCTACTCACCGGAGGCCCGCGTGAGCGCCCCGTCGTGGGCGACCACCTGCGCCGCGGCCGGCGCCGTGAGAGGCGGGACGGCGGAGGCGTACTGGTGGACCTCCGTGAGCCGGAGGTTGAGGCGCACGGTCGGGTCGGTGATCGCCCAGCTCGCCTGCGGCGGCACGGGGATCTTGAAGGTCTTGTTCGCCATGTTCTTGGTGGTGCTGGTGCGCGTCAGCGAGTACTGGATCAGGGCGCCGCCGCCCTCGGTGCGCAGCGCGTAGACCGGGTAGTTGTCGGCGCTGAAGATCGAGTCGTAGCTCAGCTCGGCGCCCTTGGCGTCGAGCCGCAGGTCGGCGATCTGCTCCGCCACGTCCGTCGTGTAGGGGCCGGGCGCGAGCAGGCCCGCGGTGACGCCCGACTTGCCCGTCTCGGCCACGCTGGCGTGCACGGGGCCCATGAACTGCGGGCTGATCGTGATGGTCTTGTCGTCGGCCGGCACGCTGGAGGCGTAGCCGTCGGCGTCGAGCTTGATCTTCGGCAGGGTCTGCCCCGGCACGAGCTGGGCGGCGGAGCTGAGCCGCCAGCGGTCGGACTTGGCGAAGGTCAGCAGCGTCGGCCGCCCGTCGCGGGTCGCCAGCGCGCTGAACCAGGGCGCCCGCTCGCCCTGGGCGAACCTCGGCACGTAGAGCGTCGGCGCGCCCCACTGGCGGCGCGGCGGCTTGGAGCCGGTGGAGACGTAGGCGGCCTGGGTGAGCGGCCACTGCCCGCCCGTGGTGATGTCGCTGGCCTGCGTCAGCCTGCCCTCGAACGTGCTCGTCCAGTTTTCGCCCCGCAGGGAGTTGTCGGTGACGGTGAAGGCGGTGAACTCGTCGGCCGCCTCCTGCAGCGTCACCTCGGGCTCGTCGGGCGACGGCGACGGGGCCGCGGTGACGGCGGCGGCGGGCGTGGTGGCGGTCGGCCGGGCATCGCCCGAGCAGGCGGTCACCGCGGCGAGCAGGCCGGCGGCGAGCGCCAGCAGACCACGCCGACCGTATGCACGCACCTCGCCATGTTATTCGGGCCCGCGAGGGTCGCGTACCCTAGGGAGACGTGGCAGGCATCGATCCGGCAGAAGAGATCAACGAGCTCCGGGGCACGCTCCGCAGCATCCAGGACGTGCTCGACCTCGACGCGATGCGCAAGCAGATCGCGGAGCTGGAGCAGCAGGTTGCCGCGCCCGACCTCTGGGACGACCCCGAGCAGGCCCAGAAGGTCACCAGCAAGCTCTCCCACCTCCAGGGCGAGCTCAACCGTGTGGAGGGCGTCGCGCGGCGCCTCGACGACCTCACGGTCCTCTACGAGCTGGCGGCGGAGGAGAGCGACGACGACACGCGCGCCGAGGCCGACAAGGAGCTGGAGGGGCTGAAGTCCGACATCGGCGCCCTCGAGGTCCGCACGCTGCTCTCGGGCGAATACGACGCGCGCGAGGCGCTCGTCACGATCAACTCCCAGGCCGGCGGCGTCGACGCGGCCGACTGGGCCGAGATGCTGCTGCGCATGTACCTGCGCTACGCCGAGCGCAAGGGCTACCCCACCGAGGTCTACGACACCTCCTACGCGGAGGAGGCCGGCATCAAGTCGGCCACGTTCACGATCAAGGCCCCCTACGCCTACGGCACGCTGCGCGGCGAGCACGGCACCCACCGGCTGGTCCGCATCAGCCCGTTCGACAACCAGGGCAGGCGGCAGACCTCGTTCGCCGGCGTCGACATCGTGCCGGTCGTCGAGCAGACCGACCACATCGACATCAACGAAGACGAGATCCGCGTCGACGTCTACCGCTCCAGCGGCCCCGGCGGCCAGGGCGTCAACACCACCGACTCGGCCGTGCGCATCACGCACCTGCCGACCGGCATCGTGGTCTCCTGCCAGAACGAGCGCTCGCAGCTGCAGAACCGCGCGACGGCCATGAACGTCCTTCAGGCCAAGCTGCTGGAGCGCAAGCGGCAGGAGGAGGCCGAGAAGATGTCGGAGCTGCGCGGCGCCACCACCACGTCGTGGGGCACGCAGATCCGCAACTACGTGCTGCACCCGTACCAGATCGTGAAGGACCTGCGCACGGGCACCGAGGCGGGAAACCCGTCGGCGGTCCTCGACGGCGACCTCGACGAGTTCATCGAGTCGGAGATCCGCTGGATGCGGCGCCAGGAGTCGGGCGCCGAGTAAGACCCGGCCGAGTATGACCCGGGGCGGGTCAGGAGCCGAGCAGGTGCTGGGCCGCGAGGCTCAGCAGGAGCAGGGCGACGAGGAGAAGGGCGATGAGGGCGGGTGACAGCCCGGCGAAGCCGTGCTGGTGCATCCGCTCCCGATTGGCACGGCAGAGGGGGCAGCGCCCCTCGACCACGGGGTGAGCGCACTGCGCGCATACGAGGTGTTCACAACTCATGACAGCCCCAAGTCTAGCCGCACAATCGTTTTGTTTCCGTTATGGACGTTCCATGCCAGTCTTCCCCCTAGACTGTCGTCTGGCCAATCGGAACGTCGATCATCAGTAAAGTCAACGCCCCCGATCGGCCGGTGGCGGGAAGTGGGCATGTGCCACCCTCGCTTCCGTCCTGACCCCTAGACTGGCATGCCGTGATGCTCTCGTGATCCATTTCGATAATGTCACCAAGGTCTACGCGAACCAGAACCGGCCCGCCCTCGACCACGTATCCGTTGACGTGGACAAGGGCGAGTTCGTGTTCCTCGTCGGTCCCTCGGGATCAGGCAAGTCGACGTTCCTGCGTCTGATCCTGAAGGAGGAGCGGCCCAACTCCGGCGCGATCCACGTCGCCGGCAAAGACCTGGCCCGCCTCTCCAACTTCAAGGTGCCGCACCTGCGCCGCCGCATCGGCTGCGTCTTCCAGGACTTCAGGCTGCTCCCCAACAAGAACGTCTACGAGAACGTGGCGTTCGCCCTCGAGGTCATCGGCAAGCCCCGGCGGTTCATCCGCAAGGTGGTGCCCGAGGTCGTCGAGCTGGTCGGCCTGGAGGGCAAGGCCCACCGCATGCCCGACGAGCTGTCCGGCGGCGAGCAGCAGCGCGTCGCCATGGCCCGCGCGTTCGTCAACAGGCCGATGATCCTGCTGGCCGACGAGCCCACGGGCAACATCGACCCCGCGACGAGCATCGGCATCATGAAGGTGCTCGACCGCATCAACAGGACTGGCACCACGGTCGTCATGGCCACGCACGACGCGGCCATCGTCGACTCCATGCGTAAGCGTGTCGTGGAGCTGGAGGACGGCAAGATCGTCCGTGACCAGTCGCGTGGCGTGTACGGCCAGGCGTACTGACAGGGAGCTGCAGACAAGACATGCGGGCGAATTTCATCTTCTCCGAGGTCTGGATCGGCCTCCGTCGCAACCTGACCATGACGATCGCCGTGGTCATCACGGTGGCGGTCAGCATGGCGCTGCTCGGCGTCGGTCTGATGATCAACAGCCAGGTCGGGCTGATGAAGGGCTACTGGAACGACAAGGTCGAAATCTCGGTCTTCCTCTGCAAGAAGGGGACGGCCATGCCGGCCTGCAACGGCAAGGCGATCACGCCCGCGCAGACCAAGGCGCTCCAGGAGCACATCCAGAACACCCCCGGTGTCAAGGGAGTGATCTTCGAGGACGAGGCGGCCGCGTACGAGAACTTCAAGCAGTCGTTCTCGTCGAACAAGGCCCTCGTCGACGCGACCAAGGTCGAGGATCTGCCCCAGTCGTTCCGGATCAGCCTGAAGGACCCCGACAACTACCAGCCCGTCATCGACGCGATGAAGGGCCAGCCCGGCGTGGCGCAGGTGATGGACCAGAAGCAGCTCATCTCGCCGTTCTTCAACCTGCTGAACACGCTGGCGTTCGCGGCGCTCTCGGTGGCCGTCGTGCTGGTGCTGGCGGCCGCCCTGCTGATCGGCAACACGGTGCGGCTGTCGGCGTTCAACCGGCGCAGGGAGACGGGCATCATGCGGCTGGTCGGCGCCTCCAACCTCTACATCCAGCTCCCGTTCGTCATGGAGGGCGTCATCGCCGGCCTGGTGGGCGGGGTGTTCGCCGCGGTCATCCTGATCCTGGCGAAGGTGTTCCTGTTCGACGAGGTCGTCAACTTCTTCGGTACGGGGCTCGGCTGGAACGACCTGGCCCAGACGATCACGCTCACTATGATCATCGGTGTCGTGATCTGTATCCTGGCCTCGTTCGTGACGCTGCGCCGCTACCTCAGGGTGTAGGGATGCGCTTGGGTCGTGACCGCCCCGGTCGCCGGTAAAGTCGAAGCATGCCACGTGAGACCGGGCGGAAGGTCATCGCCCAGAACAAACGTGCTCGGCACGACTACCACGTCGAGGACACTTTCGAGGCGGGTCTCGTGCTGCAGGGCACCGAGGTGAAGTCGCTACGCGAAGGCCGCGCCTCGCTCGTCGACGGCTACGCCAGCATCGACGGCGGCGAAGCGTGGCTGCTCAACGTCCACATTCCCGAATACTCCCAGGGCACGTGGACCAACCACGCGGCGCGCCGCAAGCGCAAGCTGCTGCTGCACCGCAAGGAGATCGAGAAGCTCGCCGCCAAGACGAAGGAGGGCGGGCTCACGATCGTGCCGCTGACGCTCTACTTCAAGGACGGCCGGGCCAAGGTCGAGATCGCCCTGGCCCGGGGCAAGAAAGACTGGGACAAGCGGCAGTCGCTGGCGGAGCAGCAGGCCAAGCGGGAGATGGCCCGGGCAATGCGGCACCGCAACCGATGAGAGTGTGACACCGCAACCGATGAGACGCGCCCGCCGCACCCTCGCCGCGACCGTCACCCTGGCGGTCGCGTGCACCACGCTGACCGGCTGCTTCGAGGAGCCGTCACCGCACGACGCGGTGCGTGACTTCCTCGTGGGCTGGCAGACCGAGGACTACGACCTGGCCGCCGGCCGCACCGACGGCGACGTGGCGACGGTGCGCAAGGCGCTGGCCGACGCCAAGCTGGAGCTCGACGCGGCCTCGTTCCGCTTCAAGATCACGAGCATCAGCATGACCGGCGACGAGTCCAGGGCCGACTTCCACGCCGAGGTCGACCTGGGGGAGAACAACCCCCTGTGGCAGTACGAAAGCGTGCTGCCGCTGCACCTGGTCGACGGCTCGTGGAAGGTGCGCTGGTCGCCCTCGGTGCTGCACCCGCAGCTCAAGGAGGGGCAGCGGTTCGCGGTCGACACCGAGCCCAAGCCGCGCCAGCCGGTGGTCGACCGCGACAACGACCCGTTGCAAAGCGACACCGTCCTCTACGTCGCGGGCGTCTACCCCAACCGGCTCGGCGACCGGGCCGAAGAGGTGGTCGCCCAGCTGTCCGAGGTCACCGGCTACGCCCAAGACCGGCTGCTGAGCCGGGTCAGGTCCTCGCCGCCCGACAAGTTCGTGCAGCTCGTCACGTTCGGGCGCTCGCGCTACCAGTCGATGCAGGCGAAGCTGTCGGCCATCGACGGCATCGAGGTGCAGCCGCAGAAGCAGCCCGTCGATCCCGACGCGCCGCGCCAGATCGTGGGCAGCGTCAGCGCGCTCACGCCCGAGACCGAGCAGAAGCTCGGCGGCCCGCAGCGGGCCGGCGACTCCGTGGGCCGCAACGGCCTGCAGCAGGCCTACCAGAACTACCTGACCGGCTCCACCGCCACCAAGGTCATCACCCTCGACCTCAAGACCGGCCGCCAGGTCGCCGAGCTCAAGGCGTGGCCCGGCCGCCAGAACGTCTCGGTCAAGACCACCATCGACCGGGCCATGCAGGCCGCGGCCGAGCAGGCGGTGGCCGACACCGAGACCAGCGCGCTGGTCGCCGTGCAGCGCGACACCGGCGAGATCCTCGCGGTCAGCACCAAGGGCCTGCACCAGGAGCGCGACGCGCTGGCCGGCAAGTTTCCGGCCGGCACGGCGTTCTCGATCGTGGCCGCCGACGCGCTGCTCAAGAAGGGCGTCAGCGCCAAGCAGAAGCTGGCCTGCCCGCAGGAGCGCACGGTCGGCGGGGCCAGGTTCGTGCACGCGGGCCAGTCCACGGGCGTCACGACGTCCGCCACCTTCCAGGAGAACTTCGCCAGGGGCTGCGTGACCGCGCTGGCCTCGCTGGCCCGCCGCGTCACGGCCGACGACCTCGCCCGCAGCGCCAAGGCGTTCGGCGTGGGGTTGCCGTGGCGGCTGCCGCTCAAGTCGTTCAGCGGGGCGCTGCCCGAGCTGTCCAGCGACGCCGACAAGGCCAGGGCCATCGCGGGCCAGAACGTCGAGATGAGCCCGCTCAGCATGGCCCTGGTGGCCGCGGCGGTGGGCTCGGGCACGTGGCGGCCGCCGGTGCTGGTCACCGAGCCCAGGTCGCCCGACCCGTCCGACGAGGCGAAGCCGATCGTCCAGCCGGCCCCCGTGCCGATGGACCCGAAGGTGCGCACGACGCTGATGGCCATGATGCGCTCCGGCGCGGCCGGCACGCCCGCGCAGGCGGGCAAGGGCCGGGTCTACGGCGTCAGGGCCTCGGCGGGCAACCAGCAAGGCTGGTTCGTCGGCTGGCAGGGCGATGTCGCGATCGCCGTCCTGACGAAGAACTACGACCCGGCGGCCGTCGCCGGCAGCTTCTTCGCGGGCCTTCGCACCTCTCCGTGAAAATGTCGCGACGCTGAGCAACCATTCGCGGGCCCGGCTGCGTCTTATCTAATGACTGGGCCCGCTCGGGGGGTTGCGGTTCCAGTCGCCGTGATGAGATCAGGACTTCATCTCGGGGGAAGTCCTGCCGTCCGGACCGGCTCGACCCTGCCGGTCGGCCCCCGGGAGCGCGTGCCGCTGTGCCACGCTCCCGGGGGTTTCGCCATGCCGCCCGACACCCGGAATTAAGTTGGCGTTGAGGGTGTTGTCCCATGTACATTCATCAATGCGCGAGCCTCGCCCCCATCTCGGCGAGGGCGTGTTGACAACTGCACAGGGGGTGACTGGCTTCGACTTTGACCTTGCAAGCCAGGTGAAGCGGGCCGAGGACTGCGGACATAACCTCGTTAATCCTGTGACCGCAAACAACAAGTGCCAATTCTAAGAGCACTGTGGCGGCCAGGGACTCCCTGGCCCTCGCTGCCTAAGTAGCGAAGCCACTGTCAGCCCGGGAGTGCCTTCGGCCCGGTGTCTGGCATCGCCAGAAGGCTCAACCGATCGACCCGGCCACGGGGGAGATCGGGAAACCAAACAGTGGCTGAGCCCGTCGGCGACTCGCCTGCGTGATCGCCGGGGCTGAGAAAAGCACAGCAGGCTGCGCCCGGAGAAGCCCTGACTTGGGGTTGAAGGACGCGGGTTCGATTCCCGCCACCTCCACGTGAGCAAACCGCCTCTGACCTGCCGTACTCCGGCAGGCGGGGGCGGTTTTCGCGTTTACCGGCCGGTTCGCCCCGGGAACCGGGGGTGAACCGTGGGCGAACTTTCAAGATCGGCCACGGGTGGCGCCATGCCCTTCTGCTTGGATCTCTATGGCCGAAAACTGCCATCGAGCATGACCGAAAGCGAGGAGCCCATGGCACCCCCCGACGAGGCCGACTTCCTGGACCGGTTCGCCGAGCTGCGGGAGGTCGCGGCGGCGGCGAACGGCCTGGTCAAGGTGGAGGTCGACGGGACCAGCGACCTCGTGGGGCTGACCATCGACCCCAGGGCCATGCGGCTGCCGTCCGAGGAGCTGGCCGCGGCGGTGAAGGAGGCGTTCGGGCGGGCGCGGGCCGCCGCGCAGGAGCGGGCGATGCAGGCCGTTCCCGATGCCCTGCGGCAGGAGACGTCGGAGCTGACCGCGTTGCTGAAGGACATCGAGGCCGATGCGCGCGGCAACATGAACGAGATCCTCGTCGCGGCGGGCGAGCTGACCGCGCGCCTGGACCGGCTGATGCGGGACGGCCTGCGGTGACGGGGCCGGCGGGCGCGGCGGGAGGGCGTCGATGAGCGACGGCAGCGGTGGCGGGATCCGGGTCGTGCGCGGCAGCCGGGTCGTGTCGGCGAGCCGGCTCAAGGAGCAGGCGGACGGCCTGGAGCGGGCGCTGAACGGGGCACTCGGCCGGGCCGCGGACGCGGGAGGCGCCGGGGCGGCGCCCGAGCGGCCGGGGGCGGAGTTCGACGTCGAGTTCGCGGGGCTCACCGAGCTGGCGCGCGGCGCGTTCGCGGCCACGGCGGCGACGTTGCGCGACCACGCCGCGAAGGCCGAGGCGGCGGAGCGGAACTACACCCACGCCGAGCAGGGCGGCGTCGAGACGGCCGAGCGCGTACGAGCCCGCCTGGAGGAGCTGTGAGCTGGGAACTCCCCTCGGGGCTGCGGGCCGTCCACGGGCTGGTCGCGTCGGACGCCCCCTGGCCGCGCGCCGACGAGACGCGGCGCCTCGACGGGGCCGGCTCCTGGATGGACCTCGCCGCCGCCACGCAGGGCGGCCGCACGGAGTCGGCCTCGGCCGTCTCCCAGGTACGGGCGTCCGGCAACCACTCCGGCGACCTGTCCGTCTTCGAGAGCGCCTGGAGTGGCACGGACGCGCGGATGGGCGACGGGGCGCTGGCCAACGCCCTGGTCGGCACCGGGACGACCGCCGTCGTGGTGCTGCGCACCGTGTGGAAGTACGTCGTCGTCCTCAGCCTCATCGCCCTGCTGCTGTCCATCATCCGGGCGTTCGCGCTGGGGCCGGCGCTGGGCGCGCTCTTCACCCGGATGCGTGTCATGGGCACGCGCAAGGCGCTCCAGGTCACCCTCGCCCAGATCGAGCGGAACATCGCCGGCAACGCCGTCGCCGCTCTGCGGCTCGCGAAGCGGATGCTGGCCCGCGGCCTCATCGTGCCCGGCCTCCAGACGGCCCTCGTGGTGGCCGACACGCTCGCCCTCGACCCGTTCGACGACAACTCACGCGCCCGCGAGGAGGCCGAGCACGTGCTCCGCCAGACGCCCGAGGGGCGGGCGGCGCTCGCGTACGCGAAGGAGCACGGCATCACCACCCTGTACCAGAGCGGGCAGAACATCTACGCCTCCGACTACGACCGCGGCCTCAACGTCATCCGCATCGGCGGCGCCGACTGGTCCACCCCGGAGGCTCTGGCGGGGGAGTTCGTCCGGCAGGTCGAGATCGCCAAGAGCCGCTGGAGCCCCAGCCCGCTCGGCACCTCCCTGGACGAGTACACCGAGGCCCGGAGCCGGGAGGAGGAGGCGGCCAACCGGGCGGCCTACCGGATGGGGGCCCAGCTCGGCTACGAGCAGGACGCCCGCGCCACCTACGGTGCGAACGACTTCACCTCCTATGGGGCTGACTCTGGGGATGTGTACGGGGAGCATGAGAACGGGCTGGAGCAGGCCATCCTCGACGGCCCCTTCAAACTCTTCAACGACGGGCCCCTCGACTTCACCCGCTGACGACGGTCGCTCCGGCGTCGCGGGCCGAGGCGGCGATGTGCGACTGTTTGTCAGCGGTGAGTAACAGATCTGCCACTCTGTCACCAAAGATTGCTCTACGTGTGCTTAGGTGTTGCTTTGACAATCCATGTGTCCTAAGTGGGGTTGAAGCGTGTCAAGGTACGACTGGCGTCACTCGGCGTTCGCGCCTTTGGCGGGGTTGCTGGTGTCCGGGGTGTTGCTGGTGGCCGGGGCGGTGGGGGCACTGCTGAGGCTGGTGGGGGCGGCGACGGCGCCCGCGGCGGCCGAGCTCGTGGTGACGCTCGTCATCGCCGTGTTCATCACCACCGTGCTGCGGATCGTCAGGGCCGTGCCGGACATCCGGCGGGAGCGGGGGGCGACGGCGCGGGCGGTGGCGAACATCGGGTCGGTGAAGCCCGGTGAGGACACGCTGGTCGGGCGGCGGCTCAAGCTGTTCAAGGAGGCGGCCGAGGCGGGGAGCGACTGCGAGGCCGTGCTGAGCGCCCGCTCCGCTCTGGACGAAGGGGAGATGGCCAACAAGCATCATCTCGATCACGCGCTGATCTGGGCGTTGCCGGTGTTCGGGTTCATCGGCACGGCGCTGACCATGGCGGCGATGGTGG